>JBBUCQ010000021.1:0-5828 GCA_038057715.1 Patescibacteria group bacterium
AGCTTCTCCAGCCCGCCGAAGTCATTGGCGCCTCCTTGCGGAAAACCGTTTCGTATTTCTTTCGGAACGGTCGGCATTTGTGCGTTAAAGAATTTAACAGGTTTGATTGTAGATCCAAGTTCTTCATTGTCTGTAAGTTGGTTTTCTACCTCGTTCTCAAAATCTTCTCGTAAACCGTTCAACGTATCAAGGTAATCTACCGCATCGGCCGGATCAAAAGGTTTAATTTTCAAAGCCGCGTTAAACGCGTCCAATTGGGCATTAGATTGGGCGATGATATCTTTTAGTTTTGAAGTATCAATACCTTTTTTATCCAATTTCGCCACGATTTTCTCCGCGCTCTTAATTCCAGCGGCTACTTGTTTTGATGCGCGAGTCAAATTCTTAACCGCATCCAACATACCGATTGTTTGGCGGGTATCTCCTATTGCCGGAAAGAAATCGTTTTCAAGAATATCAAATGCAGATTGAGGGTCGCCGGCTTGCGCCGCCGCAATGGCTTTATCGTAATTTGCTTTCACCGCGTCAACTTGAGCTTGAACGTCCGCGAATTCCCCCGTTAAATCAAACTCTACATTGGCAAGTTTGCTTTTTACTTTATCAAAAGCTTTTTGAAGATTGGCGACTTCGCGATCAGCTTGTTTCTTTATTCTTGGGAATGCGCCGAGCATCTGCATATTTTCCATATTGGTATCCAACAAATCCACAAAATCGTTAAAATCATCCATCGCGGTTTGGGCGGTATCGGTGAATTCGGTTGCATTGTTGATGGTATCAATAGCGGCAATTGCCTTCGCCAAAGAATCTTCTACGCCTGCCGGAATGCCGTAGCCGGCGTCCGTCACTTTTTTAACGGCTTTTTGCATTTGGGTGATCGCTTTTTGCATGGATTTCGTACTGCTTTTTAAGCGTTGGAGTCCCTTATTTCCCATTTCCTGACCTTTTTGCATAAGTTCTTCCAAATTTGCCGGAGGTCCCATTGTGCCGCTGTAACCTGCCGGAGGACCTGTCATATTTTCAAAGCCCGCCGGTGGTCCAAACTGGGCGAAGGCAACTATCGGGGTCACGATTAGCGCGATCAGAAGCGCCATACTAAGTTTTTTCATATTGTTTTGGTTAAGAAATAATTTTCTTTTATAAAAGCATTTTACACCACATTGAGATAAACTTAAACCTTAAATTTAGCTACATTTTCCCGTAGCCATTTTCGCCGTTCTTTGTAATCCGGCAAAACCGATTTAACCTTATTCCAAAACCCTGCAGAGTGATTTCTTTCCGGTATATGCGCCAATTCATGGACAATCACATAATCAACAACATCCGGCGGAGCCATAACGAGCCTCCAGCTGAAATTTATTGATCCTTTAGGGCCGCATGAACCCCATCTGCTTTCGGCTTTTGTGATGGAGATTGATTTGAATTTCCAGCCGGTTTTTTGGCTGTAAAAGCGAGCCCTCTCCGTTATTTTTGGAAGAGCTTGCCGTTTATACCATTCAATCGCTCCCGCTCGGTTTTCAAAATTTAATTTGTAAATTTTCCCCAGATAGAAAAAATCCTCGCCACCGATAAATTTTTTGGTCGGAGGCGGAATGCCATTTTTCTGTATCTGCACTTGTTTTTTATGTATCCACGATCTTTTTTCAAAAACAAATTTTTTGATGTATTCTAAAGTTGTCATAAACGGCGCGCGCACTGTGAGCATGGCATCCGGAGATATTAGGAGCGCGACAGTTCTTCTTTTGGATCGGATGATTTTGTAGTTCATAATAATTTTAATTTGTCCGCTCGGGATAATTTCTTTATTCTGCTCTCTTCTTTTTGCGCACGCGAACGATTGGCGAACTTTTTTGAATAAACAAGTTTCACCGGTCTGCGCGCACTCGTATATTTCGCCCCAAGTTTTGAATTATTATGTTCTCCAACTCTGCGTTTTAAATCAACGGTAACTCCGGTATACAAAGTTTTATCCGCGCATTTGAGGATATATAGATAATACATAAATCAGAATTCTCTCACTATTTTGCGCATTTCTTTTATTTCGCCGTGTTGTTTTTTTGCTTCCAGAACTTTTTGCTGGGCGCGCTTTGATCTTTTGCGTTTCTGTTTAATAAGTTTAAATATTTTCTTTGCGCGATCCGACTGTGCGCCTTTTACTTTGTCCTCTATTTTTAGAATTAAAAGTTTGTAGGCGGAAAGTCTATTTCTGCTTTGTTCGCGATGTTTTTGGCACCTAACATCTATGCCTGTAGGCAAATGCCGCAAAACGACAGTGGAGGATGTTTTATTCATTTTTTGTCCGCCTTTGCCGCCGCCGCGCACAAATTGCTCAACAATATCTTGCGGAAAAATTTGGAGCGTCGCCGCTTTTTGTAGAAACGGTGGTGGAAGATTTACGGGGAAGTTCATATGGTATATCGCGAGCTTTTTTTGTCGCCGTGTTTTTTAATTAAACCTTTTTTTATAAGACGGGCTAAATGGCGCTGTGCAGTGCGTTTAGATACGGTCAGAATATTTTGAATATCACTGCTAGAAATATTATTCATTTCCTGAAGAAAATCCAGTATTTTTATTTCATCCTTGGATAGGATTATTTTTGTTTTTGACCCGCTCTTTTTAAGATAAAGAAAAGGTTTGATTTTATCCATTACCAGCTCCATTTCGGCAAGAAAACCAACAGTAAAATATTCCAGCCAACGAGTAAGATTGCCAGCATTCCGTTCTTCATAGTTTTTGCCTAAATGAATGGCATCATAATAGGCTCGGCGATTCGTATTGTAATAATTTTCCAGAGCAAATAATTTACGGAAATCATATTTTTCCGTATAGAGAATTAATGTTGCAAGAAGGCGGGCGGTACGGCCGTTGCCATCAATAAAGGGATGAATTGCGGCTATTTCCGCATGCGCGATACCGGCAATGATAATTGGCGATAAGTGTTCTTTTTTAGCCGCCGCAATCCAAGCACATAAATTTTGAGCCAATTTTGGAACTTTTTTGTGATCCGGCGCGGTGTAGCGGATTTCTTGGGATATAGGCGTTCTGGAAACCACATATACCGGTTCTTTACGATATTTCCCTGTGCGTTCTTCGCGCAAAATATCGGCGCTTACCAAACTATGAATTTTCAATACATCTTTTTCGGTGATATTGAGTATTCCTTTCCGCGAAATCCAGTCCAACGCTTTTTTATAATTTTTAACTTCATAAATTTCTCTTGGCAGTGCATAAATCTTTTTGCCGGCAAGCACCTTTTGTATGTCAAATTCATTTAAAGTATTGCCTTCAATTGCCGTTGAATGATGCACCATGCTTAACATTGCTTCTCGCTTCAGTCTATACTCTTCTTTTGGATGAATTGGACAGCCGGACACCTTTTCGCGAATAACTTCAATTCGGTTGAGCGCATTGAGAATTTGAGAAGTAATGGTGAACTTCGGATTAAACATAAAGAGGTGTCGTTTAAAATGTCGCTTATCTGTCGTTTATATAATATCATCATATCGCTACCCAATCAATGGTTTTTTCCCCGATTTTCGCCAAATATTCATTGGTTTTGCTGAAATGTTTGCATCCGAAAAATCCGTTATATGCTGAAAAAGGGGACGGATGCGCGACCGTTAATACAAAGTGTTTTACCCTATCTATTACGCGACCTTTTTCTTGCGCATATTTGCCCCAGAGGATAAAGACCACGTGTTCGCATTTTTCCGAAATCGCTTTGATGACGGCGTCCGTAAAAGGTTCCCAGCCTTTGTGTTGGTGTGATCCGGCTTGATTGGCTCGGACCGTTAATGTTGCATTAAGAAGCAAAATTCCTTGAGAAGCCCAACCATCCAAATTTCCTTTTTGCGGCATTTTTACGTTTAAATCTTCTTCAATTTCTTTGTATATATTTTGCAGTGACGGCGGCAGGGCAACATCGGAGTTTACCGAAAAACAAAGTCCGTTTGCTTGGTCTTTCCCGTGATACGGATCCTGCCCCAAAATAACCACTTTTACCGACTCAAACGGACATAACTCAAAAGCTCGGAAAATATTTTTACCCTCCGGATAAACGGTCGCCTCGGCATATTCTTTTTTTACAAAATTCACCAACTCTTCAAAATACTGTTTCCCAAATTCCTCTTTCAGAACTTCTTTCCACGACGGATGTATTTTTACTTGCGGCATACTATTTTTCTAGGAGCTATTCACATATAACTTTTGCGATGGTTGAAGTGGAAGATGTCTGAATTCGCGGCGCGAGAAGCGCAGTGTAGCAGAGCTACACAAGCGACGAGCAACAATGAAGGCAGGCATCTTCCGCTTTCAACCCGAAGGGAAGAGACATATTTTGCCCATTTCTGCGTCACTCCTCCTCGGTGTACCTCATGGTACACCGTTGTCGTCGTTCCTTGAACTGAATCAAAATATGTCTCTTCCATCTGTAAAAGTTATATGTGAACAGCTCCTAAATCCAAAGTTTGGTCTATCCGGATTTGAGATACGAATTCGGGAACGTGGGAGACGAGGATCATGGCTCCTTCATAAGCGGAAAGCGCCTTTGCGATTACGGGGATATGGCGGAAATTCATGTGATTCGTCGGCTCATCCAATATTAGCAAACCGGGCTCTTGTAACACAAGCCGCGCAAAGGCAACAAGACCTTTTTGACCCTCGGATAAACTGCCGATTTTATTATGCACATGTTCTCCGGTAATTAAAAATCCGGCAGCACAACTGCGAATATTTTGCTCGGTGTTATCTTTTGCCACTGCTAAAAGCGAGTCGTAAACCGTATCTTCAAAATTCAGAGTGGAGAAGTCTTGGCGGTAGTAGCCGACCTCAATCCCCGGGGTTATGGAAGCGCCTTTCGCAGTACCGTTCGCCAGCGATTCCAGTAGCGTACTTTTGCCGATTCCGTTCGGTCCTACAAGCAAAAGGTGCTGTTTTTTATTCAGAGAAATGTTGCACTTTTTTGTCACCGCCTTATGGTTTTTTATCATTTTGAACGAAGTGATGCGAAAAATTTCTCCCGCCATTCCTTGTTGAGCCGGAATTAGAAAATCCCGGATTGTTTTGTCTTCTTTGCGGACGTCCACCTGTTGTTCTTCCATTTCTTCAGCCTTTTCTCTCATGCGCTTTGCGACGAGACGAAGTTTTCCGCCTTTGTGCGCGAAGACGTTGGCTTGCTCTTTGTTTTCTATGGCTTCTTTCGCAAGACGGGCATTTTTCATATTTTCTTTTTCAATTCGCGCAGAGATATCCGCCTGAACATCAAAATAATTTCCATCGTACTGTTCCACTTTTTTCGTATGGACATCAAGATACAAAACGCCATCGGTAAAAGCGTTTAAAAAGTCCGCATCATGTGAAATAACGATACAGGTTTTTGTGTAACCCAAAAGAAATCCCGTTAGATGATTTATGCCATCAGAATCCAGATTGTTTGTCGGTTCATCCAGAAGCAAGAGATCGGGATCGGCTATAAGCGCCGATGCAAGAAGTAGCCTCGCTTGCTGACCGCCGGAAAAAGATTTAACAAGTCTGTCGTGGGGAGCCTTAAAATTAACCACTTCCAATACTTCGTCTATGCGCCTACCGATATCATAAGTGTGTTCGCCATAATGTTTAAGAAAAAAATCGGTGATGGTTAAATTACGATCCGTATGCGAAATAACTTGGTGAGCCGTGGCTACTGTGAATCCCGGAAAGACGTTGACCGATCCCGACTGCGCCTTCAAAGCGCCCGTCATGAGTTTAAGAATAGTACTTTTCCCGGCGCCGTTTTGTCCCATGATGGTAATCTTTGAACCTTGTCTAACGGAAAAATTCACTTCATCCAAGAG
>JBBUCQ010000022.1:0-1768 GCA_038057715.1 Patescibacteria group bacterium
TTCCGGAAAAATTTTGGATTACTCTGCACTTACAGCTCGTTTATCACGGCAGGCTTATTTGCAGACCGAAGCCCAAGTGTCCGCAATGTGCATTATTAAAATGGTGTCCGGAAGGGAAGACTGTCATTGCGAGCTCTGCGAAGCAATCCACTCGGGACAGCACTATGCGCTAGATTGCTTCGGCCGACATACATCGACTTCGCAATAACAATTACTTTTAACTCCACTCATGTCTTATTTCCAACAAATTTTAAATCTCCAGCAAAAATCCCCGCGCATGGGCATGTCCGTTTTAAACAGTGTAAACAGCGACTACACTTCGCACTGTTCTGATTTGAAAAATTGCTATCTTCTTATAGGCAGTGAAAAAAATGAAGACTGCCTCTACGGAAATTGGGTTTATGAATCCCGCGACTGCGTTGACTGCGGTTTTGTTTTTAAATGCGAGCTTCTCTATGACTGCGTCGACTGCGAAAACTGCTACAACTGCGATTTTTCCCAAGACTGCACAACGTGCACAGACTGCGCTTTTTGTTACGATTTAAAATCCTGCCAAAATTGCTTCGGATGCGTAGGATTGCGCAATAAAAGTTTTCATATTTTAAATAAACCGGTTAGCAAAGAAGAATTTTCTGCAACAAAAAAACGCCTAATGAACGACAAAAACTCTGCTTCTGAATTTTTGCTCCAATTTGAGAAGTTACAACAAACAACTCCGCGGCTTTATAATCACATTTCCGACAACGAGAATTGCGTCGGCGATTATTTATATCATTCGAAAAATTCTTTCGCCTGCTTTGACTGCAAATACCTCGAAGACTGCGCCTACATGACCTCCTCAATTAAAAACAAAGACTGCATGGACATGGCAAACAGCTATTACGGCTGTGAATTAAGCTACGAAGTTATGAGCTCAATTGAACTTTATAACTGTAATTTTTCAAACTTTTGCTACTACTGCCGCGATTTGGATTACTGCGAATGGTGCTTCCACTGCTCCGACTGTTTCGGCTGTTTTTATTTACAGCACAAGCAATACTGCATTTTCAACGAACAATATTCCCGTGAAGAATATTTTAAAAAGCTAACGGAAATAAAAGGCGCTATGAGACGCGACGGCGAATACGGCAAACATCTCCCTGCGACTATTTTATTTGAGGACAGCGCGGTATTGAATTATTTTCGTTAGCCACGCGGGACTCGCAATACCCGTCAGCACAGATTTAATTCCCGCTGAAACGGCTTCTAGCCTTGCTGTAAGCCAAATTTATGCCATGTGCAATCGCATGATGCTCTTTGCACAAAGGTTTTAGGAAATACGGATTGTGATTTTTCAGCAGAGCAAATGGCAAAGTGTGATGGATTTGTTCTGATTTCTTTTGGCAATTAGGAACGGCGCATTTGTCGCCGTACTCTTTTTGAGTTAATTTTTCAATTTTTACAGAAATATGACGAGATGTTTTTTCCTTTTTGTCAGCATTTTCTTGCTCAAATACGATTTCCGCCTTTTCTTCAGCAATCTCCTCCTCCCGTTTTTGAATCGCAGACAAAATTAATTGATTTACATCTATGCCTTTGTTTTTTAATTCGTGCAATTTTTCTTTTACCTCTTGCGATAATTCAAGCTTTTCCTCCAGGATTTCTTCTGCAACCAATCCTTGCAATATCGGTGATCGCCCGTCTAATTCCTGCGCGCGCAGACTTTTTTCATCCCTAACAAATGTCTCCAGAGCTTTTTGCGGAAGGATTTTTACTTGCTCTGCCAAAA
>JBBUCQ010000023.1:0-12016 GCA_038057715.1 Patescibacteria group bacterium
CCTTTTCCCGCCAAAATATCATCGCGTATTAAAAGCTCAAGCAGTTTTGATTTTCCGGTACCGCTTTTACCGACCATATAAAGGTGGCGTCTGCGGTCTTCGCGCTTTAGTCCGAATTTAAAATTCTGGTTATGGAAATTTGTTATGCCGAATACTGAAAGTTGATCGCGGGATACAACTCCGTCTTTCGGAAGATCCCGCGGCGGTTCCGATTTTTTTGCAAGAACATGCACAATATGAGGCACGTCATCCGGGTGAGGGAAGTGATAAATGCTTGCGAGTTCATGGGAACTTAAATTAAAACCTTCCGGCATAATGCGATGACCGTAATTCTTTAAAAACTTCTCCGTACGCATCGCGTGCGTGGCTTTAAAGCCGTTTAAATCAATCGTATTAAATTGCATAAAAGCTTTCATGAGAACATGGAGCTTTTGGTTGGCTTTTTCTTTAGTTTGAGCCACATAAGCAAGACGAACAGCTGTGCGATATGTATGATGTTCCGCTTTATGCCTATAAGCTTCTTTTTCCATTTCGCGCATGGCTTTCGCCGACTTCAATTTAAAATAATTTTTAATGCGGAAATAAAGTTTTATATTGTTAAATCTCATTTTCCAACTGCGGAGAAAATTTAATTTCCAATCATCGGCAAGCGGCTCTACGAAAACTTGAATCCAAATTTGCTCGTCTTCCTCGGCCTTTGTCATAACCGAAAAAATGCCGGAAAGAGAATCGCTCTCAAATTCTTTAAATGTTTTTATAGGGATGATGTCTGAACGCAAAAGTTCCAATTCGGTACCTGCAAAACCTTTTTTTAAAACATCCGGTTTTACGTAATCCGTAACTTCTTCAATTTCAGAAAAAGGATATTGCGCGTAAATTTGCCCCTCTATAAGCTCCTTCAGATTTCTTTCTATGGATACGAAAAAATAAATATGCTGGTTATAGGAGGTAACTTCAAAAGTAAAAACATGGTGATGCAGAATTTCGTGTATGTTTACGAGCAATTGTTCAAAAGCAAGTACGCGTTTTTCTATTTCTTGCGGAATTCTGACGAGCATTAAGACTTTATCTTGTGGGAGCATGGGGAAAAAGCTTTATTTACAGGTAAATAATACCATAAAAAGGGGATAGTTGCCAGATCAGAGGATTCCTTATTCAGCTTTCTCGGCTTTCTCAACCTTCTTCTTTTTCTCTTTCTTTTCTTTAACCTCTTCAGTTTCTTCATCCTTTTCTTCTTTATTCGCCTCTTTTTCATCCTCCTTCGGCGGTTCCATTAAAGCCTTCAGCGAAAGTCCTATTCTATGTTCCTGCGCATCAATGGTAATTATTTTTGCTTCAACTTCTTGGCCGATTTTAAGTATCTTGTAAGGATCTTTTACAGGTTCGTGCGATAATTCCGACAAATGAATAAGACCGTTTATATCATCTTCAATCTTCATAAAAACACCGAATTGAGTAATGCGATCAATTTTTCCTTTAACAACTTTGCCGACTTTATATTTATCGGCCGCTTGTTGCCACGGGTCGGGCGTAAGACGTTTCATTGAAAGAGAGATCTTATCGTTTTCAATGCCGATTATTTGAACATCAACGGGATTTCCGACTTTTCCGTAGGTGGAAGAATCTTTAACATGTCCCCATTCAATTTCCGATATGTGTACCAAGCCTTCCAGCCCGTCAAACGCAACGAAAATTCCGAATTTCACAATGCCGGAAATTACGCCGTGAACAACGGAACCTATTTGCAAAGTTTTGAGTGTTTTTGAACGCTGATCTTCAAGAGCAGATTTTTCGGAAAGTATCAATTTACCGCCCACTTGATCAACATTGATAATTTTTACATTCATTTTAAGCCCCACGAGACGTTGCAAACGGGACAAAATCTCGGAAATATTAGCGCCGTCAACGCGCGGATAATGCAACGGAGCAAGCTGTGATACCGGAATAAATCCTTTTATCCCCTCCATCAAAATAAGAAGTCCGCCTTTGTTGGCCTCGCTCACGGTAACACTTATAACTTCGCCAGTTTCGTATGCTTTTATAAAATTCGTCCATGTACGTTCTTGGCTTGCTTTACGCAAGGACAAAACATAATAACCGTCTTCGTTTTCCGGTTCTATTATGTATGCTGAAATTATTTTGCCCGGAACCAGATCCTTTAAAGCTCCTTCATTATCATGCGCTTCTTTTCCGGAAATTGTGCCAATAGCGAAGCCTTCTATATCAACAAGAATTTTAGTGCCTATAATATCAATTATTTCGCATTCAACTAAAATACCGGGATGGAATGTCTTATATTGCGGTCCCTGCGCTAAAAGATCTTCCATTACCGATGAAGGATCAAAAGTTACCTTAGGCATAAAAATTTAAGCGATGAAGTTTATATAAGAAGTAAAAATGTTCCAGACTGCGGCAACCTCATCAAAAATTAAACCGCGCCTAAAACAGGAGCAGTATAGATAAAGGGAGTACAAATGTCAAAGCCTACGCCTTTTTTACCAAATTTACTCCGTCTTTCTTCTTATTGGCATCAATTTTCACCGCGTCTCCTTCCTTAAATTCTCCTTCCAAAAATTTCTGCGTAAAGGGATCTTCCACCAAATCTTGAATCCTTCTTCGCACAGGTCGAGCTCCGTATTTTGCGTCGTAACTCACCTTCGCAAGATAATCCAAGCCGGTTTTTGTTAATTCAACAGTCATGCGTTTATCTTTAATACGTTCGGTAAGCTTCGCAATATGCAATGTAACTATTTCTTTAATATTATCGTGAGTCAGCGCGTTGAAAACAATAACTTTATCAATACGATTTAAAAATTCAGGCCTGAAATTGTCTTTCAATTTTTCCAAAACCTCTTCTTTCAATTCGTTATATTGTTCTTCGGCTTTTTTAAGCTCGTTTCCGGAAAGATCAAAACCGATAGGACCCGCTTTTTCAGTCAGTTTCTCGGCGCCTATATTCGAAGTCATTACGATTATCGTATTTCTAAAATCAACTCTGCGGCCTTTCCCATCCGTCAAAACTCCGTCTTCCAAAATCTGTAGAAGTAAATGGAAAACATCCGGATGCGCTTTTTCAATTTCATCAAAAAGCACGATTGAATAAGGCTTTCTGCGAACGGATTCAGTTAGAGTTCCGCCTTCTTCATAACCCACATAACCGGCTGTGGCGCCTATTAAACGACTGGAATTATGGCGTTCCATAAATTCGCTCATATCTATTTTTATCAATGCTTTTTCGTCGTTATAAACCTCCTGTGCGAGAGCTTTTACAAGTTCCGTTTTCCCGACTCCCGTCGGTCCCATAAAAATAAACGAAGCTATAGGTCTCCTTTCATCGGTAATTCCAGCACGCGAACGTCTGATCGCTTTTGCCACTTCCGTAACAGCTTGATCTTGACCTATGATTCTTGATTTTAAAATCTGTTCAAGGCTCATTAAACGATCCACATCGGCTTTTAGAAGGCTTGTAACGGGCACTCCCGTCATATTTGAAACTATCCTTCCAATATCTTCGGCGGTAACGTGATCGCGTTTTTCCGGAGGAACGGTCACTTTGCGGGATTCTTCAATTTTCCTGGACAATTCCAATTCTTTACAGCGCAACTGCGCGGCCACTTCATAATTTTGTTCGGACACGGCTTCTTCTTTTTTCTTTATGGTCTTTGAAAGTTCTTGTTGGACTTTTTTTGATGCATCGGCCGGACCTCCTTTTATTTTTACACGTTTTAAGGCGGCGGCTTCATCCATCAAATCTATGGCTTTATCGGGCAAAAATCTGTCTGCGATATAGCGCTTTGATAACTTTACCGCGGCGGTTAACGCCGGATCATCAATAATTAAATTGTGATGGGTTTCGTATGCCTTCTTAATTCCGCGAAGCATGGCGACAGTTTCTTCTTCGCTCGGCTCCTCAACCATAATAGGTTGGAACCTTCGTTCAAGAGCGGGATCCGTTTCAACGTGCTTTTTATAATCGGCGGTTGTGGTTGCGCCGATAACTTGCACTTTTCCGCGTGCAAGCGCAGGTTTCAAAATATTTGCCGCATCCAAACTTCCCTCGGCGCTACCGGCTCCGATAACGGTATGAAGTTCATCAATAAACAAAATTACGTTTGTATGGCTTGCCGCTTCATCAAGAATTTGTTTAATGCGTTCTTCAAATTCCCCGCGATATTTTGTTCCGGCAACCACGGAAGCCATGGAAAGCGAAAGTATTTTTTTATCCAAAAGATTTTCAGGCACTTGTTCCATGACAATCGCCTGCGCAAGACCTTCTACTACTGCCGTTTTTCCGACTCCGGGTTCTCCTATCAAAACGGGATTATTCTTCGTTTTTCTGTTTAAAATTGAAACCATACGCTCTATTTCTTTAGCGCGACCGATTATAGGATCAATTTTTCCCTTTCTGCAGTCTTGCACCAAATCAGTCGTGAAATAATCAAGAGCGGGAGTTTTTGTTTTTTGATGTTCCGGTCCCTGTTTATGTTTATACGCATCTTTATAGTCTTTTTCTTGCCCCACAAGAACTCCGTGCAAACCACTCAAAAAGAATTCAAGAGGATTCATCATCTGCTGTTGTTGCATTTGGGGCGATTGTTTCCCAGCTGATTCCTGATTCCGTCTGAAAACCTGAATTATCTGGTCTTTAATAGCTTTCGGATCAATTTTCATGTTTTCCAAAATAACTGTTGCCGCTGTATTTTCCTGCGAACAAAGAGAATAAAGCAGATGTTCGGTACCTACGAAGTTATGATTGTATTCATGAGCGCAACGAAGAGCATCTTCAATGACTTGTTTCGCAAAACCCGAAAAACCGCTTGTTTTGCCGCCGGTTGTTTGCGTACCTGTTGTTGCGCGACCAACTGTCTTTAAAACCAAATAAACATTATCAAGAGAAACTCCAAAATTCATTAAAATTGAAGCTCCGAGAGAATGGGATTGGGATAAGATACCTATTAAGATATGTTCCGTACCGACGTAATTTAAACCGGCTTCACGGGACTTATCCTGTGCTATTACTAGGACTTGTTTGGCTTCTTTTGTGAATTTTTCGAATTTTGGATCCATTTAAGTGTGGGATAAAATATAATTGATTCGTGTTCACTTCAATTTATCACATTTAGGATTAAATTTCACCCTATTACTCTTTACGAACTCTTAAAATATTATGAAGATTTTGATCTATTTTATATCAACATTTAGCGCTCTTCATTATAGAGTGCTAAATTTAAATGTCAAACGTCCAGCTGATTTTTTATGGATTGCTCCCGAATGCGGCATCTTCGAAATAAACACTTCTAATAATTTGGTCAATTTCTGGCGAAGTCCGGTCATTAGTAGCGGAAATTTCAAACCATCTTGTTCCAGTATCAACGTAATAATATTTAAATTCTTCTGTTGTTAATAATTTTGCAGAAAGTCCGCCAATTCTGGCGTCTTTTTCAGTTGCATTACCTTCTTTAATTTCATCCTTCCATTCATCTATACGTTTCTGCCAGCTTCCTTTATCTGCGAAAGTTTTGAAAGTTACCGTGAGATCAGGGTTATTTCTGTAAACAATCTGTGCATCTCCTTCTTCTCCTTTTTCCGTAGTTGCATGCCATTCCGCTGGATATGTGAAGCTTATTCCTTCAGGTGTTGAAGCACTACCTTGCTGTGTTGCGCTTTCTATTTTCAGTATTTGGTTTGACATCTCCTTTTGTTGCCAAATGTATACCACACCACCGACCACAATAGCGGTTATTACAATGGCGATGGCGACTGTCCACATATTGGATTTTTCTTGTTCCATAGATTTTTTGAGATTAAAAAATAACAAATATATTGTATCACAGCTCTTTTTACTGCACCGTTTCCACCATCTGTTTCATAGTTTCCTCATAATCTTTTGCTCCAACCAAACAATATTTATCGGGCGCAATTTCTTTGCAAACACTGAACTGATCTTCAGGCGCGGAAGACGGATTCTTTTCCAATTTAACGAGAACATTATCGGAAGTTACCGGCTTATTGCTGAATGCATATCCTTCTTTTGTATAAGCCCAGTACCAACTTGAAGGATACTGAATTTTTACTTTAAAAGATTTGGCATCCAATAATGTCATGCCTTTTTTAACAACAACTTCGCCCACGGATTTTTCATTGTCTTTTGCAGTATCGGCGCCTTCGGCAAGCGTCCAGTCGGTTGAATCTCCGGGTTTGAAATATGCTGTAACTTGCATTTTGGTCGGATCTACTCTGTCTGAAACGGAAAGCAAAATTTTTCTTAAATCGTGGCCGTCTTCGTACACAACATAAATCGCGTTGAATTCATCCGGTTTTCCTTCCGGATATGCGAACTGAATGCTTTGAACAAACCAAGTTCCGCCTACGCTTGCCGGCTCTTTTGCAAGAGATGAAATATTTTTCTTAATATAATCGGTAAAAATTTGTTTTGCGTTGGCTTGGGCCTCCGCTTTTTGGGATTCCAATTGCACTTTTAGGGCTTCTTCTTTTTCGGCTTTCTTGACCGCTTCTTGCGCTAATTTGGCTTTTTCTTGTTCCAGTTTTTTTTCTGCCGCAAGGGCGGTGAGAGATTTCTCGGTTTTCGGAGAGTTTTGAGATGGCGTGTCTAAAATTTTATTTGTAGAAACTTCGCCTGCGGGCGAAGTGGGCGAAGTGGACGGCGAAGTAGAAAACGGTATAAATTCAAAACTGGCAATAAGATCAAAGAAAGCGTTTCTATAAACATCTTTATCAGCATCATTAACCGTGAAATAAGAAAAACGGTAAATTTTTGCGTCGCGGGCAATAAAATATTCCACTTTTTCGCCTGTTCCAACTGTTTTTTTAACAGCGGATAATTGCGCAACGCCAATGAAACTTTGCTGATAAATACTGTTTTTATCAAAAGGGTCCACAGACTGATAATTTTCGTCTAGGTTAAGCCACTCGCGGGCACCCAACTTTTTATTATTCTCTGAAATCTCAACGGTAATATTATCAATAGTAGAAAGTTCCGTATCGGAAACTTCATAGGGAGTAATCAGAACTTTTTGACTGCCCAAGATATTTTTAACTTCTTTCAGAATCCATATTGAAGGATAATTGAATTTAATTCCCATTTGAGCATTTTGATAAAGCTCTTTTATTTGCGTTTCATTGCCGAGCGAAACCACATTTTCAACATGAAAAATGCTTTTATCTTCGGCGAATTTTCCTTCAACTTCAACTCTGCGCTTTTTGTAGCGTTTTAAATTAACGCTTACGGAATCAATAAAAATCCGCTCGCTCCCATCCGTAACAAGCATAAAAGGATTATTTTCCGTCATTAAATTTTGGTCTTTTGCATCGGAAATAAGCCCTACGCGTTTTTCAAGCTGAATTTCTGTTTGCGCCGCGGCCGGCACTTCTTCTTTTTTCTGGAAAAATGTACAGCTGGAGAGGAAAACAATTACGATTAATGCCGGGATGAGAATTTTTTTCATAGGAATAAGTTTAAAAGATACAAAGTCAGTATAAATGACAAAATCCAAATGATAAATAGAAAAGGGGGCAATTTTCATTGCCCCCACTCATTTTGACCAACAGATCTTTCGCTTATCAAGATTGATAGCTTCAATCAAAATTAATCAATGCGACTCTCTATCTGACAGTGAGGCCTTACGGCGAGGTTGTTGAGCTACCTGTAGCTTATGTCCAGTCCTGTTGCACGATTGATTGAGTCAATGAGTTCTCGTCTGTTGACTTCCCTCATGCCATCTACCTTAACGGAGCAAAGCACAAAGGAATGCTTGAGACTTCCGTCCTGCTTGAACTTGATGTGAATGTGGTTGGCATCGGGGTTTGACTCATCAGGATGACTGTACAAATGGTGGATCCATGTGTCATCGTGCATAACCTTTGTGGGGATATTTTCAGCCATGAGCCACGATGTCCATTCCCCTGTAAAAGTAACACAGCCATTGTCCCATGTGTATTTGAGCATGTAACCTCCTTTTAAAACTCCCAGTCAGTGAGAGCGAAATATTTATTGGTTTAATTTGTGAATAAACATTTCATCCCCACTGATTTTTCTAAATTTTAAAGAGCAATTATTATTTTTTTGTTTTATAAAATGGTTTTTATTGATATTATGCTCTTAAGCTATCTCATCATTTTATTATGTCCGAATATAGGAGTGAAACATATCTCTTGCAACTTATAAAGTCAAACTTTACTGTCAGCGGGAAATTTAAAGTTAAACAAGGAAGTGATGTCTTGATGGATTTAGATTTAAATAATATTAAATTCAAAAACTGCATGATCTTAGGAGGTGATTTTTGCAGTTCAATATTTAGGAATTGCACATTTGATAATGTTTTATTTAAAGATTTAGCTTTGGTAGGGGTAAATTTTGATAATTGCGACTTTATAGAATGTAAATTTTCTAATATACAACCAGGCTTTAGCATGAAAGATTGTAACGTCGGTGGTCTTATAATTACTCAAGAATCTTTTTAAGCTTTTGTGGTTTTATATCTATATCATCGTACGTTGTTTTATTTTTGGCATTTCGCGGCCGATATGTTCGTAACCGCGTTCAGTAACAAGCCTTCCGCGCGCTGTGCGCTCCATAAAACCGAGCTGAATTAAAAAAGGTTCGTAAATATCTTCAATTGTGGCTTGTTCTTCGGAAAGCGCCGAAGCGATTGTATTTAATCCAACGGGTCCTCCTTTAAATTTATCCGTCATGGTTTCTAGAATTTTCCTATCCATTGAATCAAGACCGAGAGCGTCAATCCCGAGCGATTCCAGTGTTTTATAAACCATATCGCGTTTAATTGATTTCTGGCCGTTGTATTCGGCAAAATCCCTTGCCCTCCGCAAGAGTCTATTTGCGATACGCGGAGTTTGGCGACTGCATTCCGCCAATCGCTGACCCGCGGAATCTTCTATTTCGCACTCCAGAATTTTCGCGGATCTCAAAATAATTTTTTTAATGTCTTCAATATCATAAAAATCAAATTTAAAAACGTGGCCGAATCTGTCGCGGAGAGGGGAGGAAAGAAGGCTCATTTTTGTTGTTGCCCCAATTAAAGTAAATCGCGGAAGATTAAGCCTTACGGCGCGAGCAGAAGGACCTTTTCCCAGCATTATATCTATCGCGTAATCTTCCATCGCGGAATATAAAATTTCTTCAACCGCAGGACGAAGTCTGTGTATTTCATCTATGAAAAGAACGTCGCCCTTTGCCAAGTTAGTAAGGACGGAAGCCAAATCTCCCTGACGCTCCATTGCCGGACCCGAAGTCACTTTCACACTCGCTTTCATTTCATTCGCAATAATGTACGCGAGAGTTGTTTTACCAAGACCAGCCGGCCCATGTAAAAGCACATGTTCAAGAGGTTCTTTGCGCTTTTTTGAAGCTTCTAGAAAAACATTCAGATTCCGTTTTATTTCGTGTTGGCCGATATATTCCGAAAAAGCTTTTGGACGTAGAGTTTGTTCAAATTGCGAAAATTCCTGCGTGTCTGCGGTAGGAGCAAGTTCCCGATCTATTATTTCTTTTTCCTCGCGCTGAATCATACGAACGCATTATATCACAGGGGCTTTTACCTTAATTTACAGACCATTCTTCGGGATGCTCGGCATTTTCTTTCTTTCCTTTCAGCGACATATGATGACGCTCCATTTCTCCTAAAATGAAATGCTTAACGCCATCCGGATCGGGACAATCTTGAAAAGTAACGCAGGTTTTTGAGGATGCCGTTTCTATTTCCAAAAATCCGTAATTAAATATTTTTAACTTTGAAAGAAGACCTTTTTCGCGCGTTTCAATATCTTGTATATCAATAAATTCAGCTTCGTGCTCTTCTTTTTTAAAGATTGATTTCCAATTTATCCATATAGTGCGTTTGTTTGTAATGAGTAATCTATCAAAAAGGTAATCCACGGAAATTACGACTATAATGATGCCCGCAAAAAACGATATTAGAAAAAATAGGATTAGGCTGAATTTTACGTCCAGATCGCGACCGAAATAAAAGGCTAATATGTATAAAGGAACTACAATTATGGCAATTTTCAAAAGCGCGAAAACATACGGCGTTTTGTGCCGCTTAATGGTTTTCAAAATACGCTCCTCGTGCCTCAATCTCATATGTGAAGTATAATCCAAAACAGAATTAAAATGAATGATGTAAAAACAAAGTGGGATTTCAGGGATTTTTGGGTTGTTGCGCTGACAATCGCTTGTCTTGTATTGGCGCTAAATATTTTGCTTCTGCTTTTTGGAGCCGGCGAGTTTTTTGAGAAATCAAAGAGCAAAAGCCTTATTATGCTTGTTTTGTTTTTTGTACAGGAAGTGATATTTATTCTGCCTTTATATTTTCTTATTATAAAAAAATATAAATTAAAGCTTGTTGATCTGGGTGCGAGGGGGATCGGTTTTATTGCGATTCTCAAATGGATTTTCGGGGGCTTGGGAATTTTTATTTTATTCAATATTATATTCGCTCTTTTTTTATCCGGAATGGGAACTGATTTGCCGGGATTTGACCAGCAAAAGCCTTTTATGCCGCTTTTCGGGTCAGAGCCTCTTGATTTGACCATTGCTATTGTTGTTTTGGTTTTTATTGCGCCGGTTGTTGAAGAACTCGTATTTCGCGGATTTGTTCTCCAAACTTTTTTGGCGAAATTCAAGCCGGTTTATGCGACACTTATTTCAGCCGGTATTTTCTCCGCAGTTCATTTTGAATTTCAGAGCGTAGGGATAATTTTCGCGTTGGCTTTGATTTTGAATTGGATTTTTATGCGTTCAAAATCCCTTTGGCCGTGCATAGGGTTTCATATGCTGAATAATGCTCTGGTTTTTTTGGTGGAGATTTTGCTGTATAAATAAAACTAGGATATTGATATCATATAGAATATAGTGTAAGTTTGATTTATGAAATCCGCAGAAAAGATACGAGCCATATCGTTGCGTAAACGCGGCTTAAGTTACCGTAAAATCCAAAATAAAATAAATATATCAAAGGGAACATTAAGCATGTGGTTGCGTAATATCCCTTTAACCAAATCACAAAAAGAAACGCTCTTTAAAAACAAAAGATACGGCGGATATAAAGGGGCGAAAAAACAACAGTTGAAGCGCATAAAAAAGACAGAACAATTAATCAAAGCAGGTCAGAATGAATTTCTTGAATTGTTTAAAAATCCATTATTCTTATCCGGTTTATTATTATATTGGGCGGAAGGCGATAAACATCAAAAAGAAATGGTTAGATTTACAAATTCAGACCCTGCAATGATTATGCTTATGATGCAGTGGTTCAGGAGGGTGTGCAAGGTGCAAAATGATAAATTTAGAATTGCATTACATATACATAATCTGCATATGGCTGATAATGTAAAAGATTATTGGGCAAAAATTACAGATATACCGTTAAATCAATTCTATAAAATGTACATCAAGAAATCTTCTTTGCGTTATAAAAGAAACATATTATACAATGGGACATGTAAAATAATCGTAAATAACAAAGATTTATTCAGAAAAATAGCCGGTTGGAAATTAGGATTATTAAAATATTTCAAAATATCCACTCCTCGTAGTTCAATGGATAGAACGAGAGACTTCTAATCTCTAGATGCAGGTTCGATTCCTGCCGGGGAGACCAAAATCTTATTAACCACTAAATATCTATGGGAGAATCACAAAACGATTTTGAAGCCTACCTTGACCCGCCGCCCGATTTAACAGGAAGAATACAGGCAGTGATTGGAACGCCTGTTCCGGCCGGAGAAAGACCGGAAGACACTATTACAAGAACACAAAAACTTCTAAATGCGCTCGGCGTTCCTCATGGTATATCTTCTCTTGCCGATGATGAAGATGAAGGCGGACCTGACGGAGAAGGTTTTTAGGTCACCACGTCATGTACTTACCAAAATGCATAATCCCTTCATCCACAGCGCTATTTTTCGGCTGAAACTTTTTTACCAATTTAATCCGATAGGAGTTATACGGAGTTCTTTCGTTGTCCGGCGCAGAGCG
>JBBUCQ010000024.1:0-2209 GCA_038057715.1 Patescibacteria group bacterium
ATCTTACGCAATGGTCGGCTTGATTGAAGGCGTTGCCGAAACAACCGCAAGCTTATTAAAAGTTTTTTCGGGCTGGCTTTCGGACAAACTTCGCGAAAGAAAACCGCTTACGGTTCTGGGATACGGGCTTTCTATGCTGGCAAAACCCTTGCTCGCGCTCGCGCAAGCCCCGTGGCACGTTCTTTTTGTGCGCTTTTCCGACCGAGTTGGAAAAGGCCTTCGCCAAGCTCCTCGCGATGCTCTAATCGCGGAATCCACGGATCCGAAAATACTCGGTCTCGCTTATGGATTTCATAAAACAATGGATACGATCGGCGCTGTAATCGGACCGATTCTTGCCATGATTTTATTGCCGATTTTAAATGAAAATCTGCGTTCGCTTTTTTTGTTTTCATTTGTCGCTTCATTTTTTGCCCTCTCCACTCTCGTGCTGTTTGTAAAAGAAAAAAAAGAATACGAAAAAAAACATTCACTCCCGAAATTATCTTTAAAAATACTGCCTCTGCCGTATAAGGTTTTTCTCGTAGGAATAGCGGTCTTCGCGCTGGCGAATTTTTCAGACGCATTCCTATTTCTGCGCGCGCAAGATGCAGGAGTATTAACCTATTACATCCCCGTGTTATACGCGTTATCTAATATTTTTTTCGCGGTTTTCGCAATCGTTTTCGGCAAACTTTCGGATCGCATAGGACCCTATAAAATAATGATAGGAGGCTATATTGTCTTTGCGCTGACTCAAATCGGCTTTGCTCTAATTGCTGACCCTTGGACGGTATGGTTTTTGTTTCCCATGTACGGCATTTTTTCAGCGATGACCGAAGGAATTCAAAAAACAATAACCGTCAGAATAGCGGATCCCGAATTAAAAGGCTCAATGCTTGGATTAATGCATACGACTATCGGTATTTTTCAGCTTCCTGCCAGTGTTATGATCGGTTTTCTTTGGAATAATGTAGGCTTTAAAATACCTTTTTTATTAAGCAGTGGACTCGCCGTTATCGCCGCGGTCATTCTTATTTTTGCTTTTTTTGGAATAAAAAAACAAACAGCCATCTAACCAAAATCGCAGAAAGCAAGCCGACTAAAATTCCTCCCAAAATATCAAACGGAAAATGTACGCCCACGACAACGCGCGACGATGCGCTTATTAGAGCAATAATTAAATAGGCAACGCCCCATTTGCGATTCACAAATAATAAAGAAAACGCGAGCGCAAACATAACTGTCGTATGCCCGGAAGGGAAAGAAGCTTCGGCGGGATTATGCGCGACAAGCTGATTTACAACTCCGGAGACAAAAGGTCTCGCTCTGAAGAAAAAAATCCGAATAATGGAAACGATTACGGCGCGACCCAAAAAAGCGGCGGCGAAAGCTTGCAAAGTTACCGAGACGCGCGAACGATCACTCTTTTTCAACAAAATAAACAACGCAAATCCCGCTATCATTAAAAACATAACGTATTCCGCAAGCGCAACAAATGTAAAATCCAACGTCGGCGAAATCCCCGCAAACCCATTCAGAAATTTAAAAATCCTGTAATCAAAATCTATCAACTCAATGCTTAACATCATTAGCATTTTACATTTTCTGCGAATTAAACTAAAATGAAAAAGATTTTTAGATCTTAACCCAAAATTTATGCCAGTTACAGCAGGTAAAATAGTAATACAAGGGATATTAACGAAACATCTCGCAATAGGACTTGCCGTTTTAATTCTTTTGATGGTTCTTCCTGCCCTTTTTGATCCGAAAAAATTCAGAGTCGCTGTGGACGAATTTTTAAATGCAGGCAATGTCGTAATGCGGCTTTCCGCCCTTGTCACTCTGCTTATCGCTTTCTTGATTTTAAATACGCGCTGGAAAATAAATTTCAGTTCATGGACGGCGGTTTTGGTGGTTATCGGATATTTAGTGCTTTTAAAAAGCGTTGTCAGATTTTGGTTCCCTGAATTCAGCCGAAATATGGTCAGAAAATGGATGCATAAAGATTACGGCGTGTATCTGATGGCGTTTTTGGGGCTTGTTATCGCGCTCGGACTGGGATATCTGGGAATCTGGGTATATTAGCCGGTTTTGAATTGTAACTTTTAACTTTATTCCTTATGCAGGCAGTTATTTTTGATTTGGACGGCACAATTGTCTTTTCGCATCCTACTCATTTTGCGGCTTACGAAAGGCTTTTTAAGAAGTTCGGGATAAAATGGAATTA
>JBBUCQ010000025.1:0-3541 GCA_038057715.1 Patescibacteria group bacterium
AACGAGAGAAAACCACAATGCGGTATCAATAATCATGATCGTGCTTGCCGCAATTAAAACGTAAGCCGGTGTGTCCGGTTTTATTACAAAGGTGAATAAACTTAAAAATAACAAAGTGGCTTTTGGATTTAGAACATTTGTTAAAAACCCCATTTTAAGGGCTTGGATCGGGCGAATGTCCGGCTTTTTTTCTTCATTTTGCACATTAATACGCGATGCTTTTGATCCAAAAGATTTTATTCCGATATAAATTAAATATCCTGCGCCAAGAAATTTTATTGAATTAAAAATTAAAATTGATTTGGAAATAATCAAAGCGAGGCCTAAAACTGAATAAAAAATATGAACCGCTATTCCCAAACTAAAGCCAATCGCGGTGTAAATTCCCGTTTTGCGCGAATAGGCGAGCGAATTTCTGACAGCCAAAATAAAATCAGGCCCCGGACTGATGAGGGCGAGGAAGTGGATAAGGACGATGGTGCCGATTAGTGGTAAATTTTCCATTGAAATGCAGAAATAGTATATGTTACACTAATGCTAGGTGTCAATCCTTCATGTCCCTTGGACAAAAAAAGGAGCCTAGTAGGCTCCTTTTTTCTGTTACCAACAGTGGTGGAGAGTAGGGGAATCGAACCCCTCTACGAAGGTGTCAACCCTTCGCTGTCACCTTAACACTCCCCACGCCCACTGTCGGCATAAGCGTTATACCAAACGAAGATGAAATTTCTCTAAACTTTTTATGACAAAAACATGAAATCTGTACTAAAGATTTTGGCTAGTGTATAACATGAGTGACTAAATTTATGGGAGTTATTAAAGTTTTGTCGGATACGTTAATCAGCCAAATTGCCGCGGGCGAAGTTGTTGAACGACCCGCGTCTGTTGTAAAAGAACTTATTGAAAATAGTTTGGATGCCGGAGCGAAAATGTGCTGGATAGAAATTGAACAAGGCGGAATGAAATTGATTGCTGTGCGCGACGACGGATGCGGAATGAATCGCGACGACGCAAAAATGGCTTTTGCCCGCCATGCGACCAGTAAAATTTCCACGCTCGATGATTTAACAAATATAAGAAGTTTCGGATTTCGCGGAGAAGCGTTGGCCGCGATTGCGTCGGTGGCGTTTGTGAAAATCAGAAGTTGTTCCCGCCTTGGCGGTGGAGAAAGAACGGAAACCGGAGGTCAATTGTCCCCGCTTAGCGGGGTTAAATGTCAATTGCCGCAAGAGGGCTATGAAGTTATTTATAAAGGCGGAGTTTTGGAATCGGAAAGTGTTTGCGGATGTGCGCCCGGCACCGAAGTTGTTGTTAGAAATCTTTTCTATAACACTCCTGCGCGGAGAAAATTTTTAAAAACCGAACAAACGGAAATAGCACATATTACTGCGGTTGTATTGCATATGGCGATCGCAAATCCTTTTGTCGGTTTTGAATTGAAATGCAATGGGAAAATTTTAATTAACGCGCCCGCAGTTGGAGAAATTGATTTATATACGGCGGAAAAAATTCGCGCCGCCGCTTTGCTCGGTAAAGATTTTTTGGAAGATTCCTCGTCGGTAAATTTCAAGACATTGTCTATAGACATACATGGATTGATAGGCAGACCCGGAATGACAATGTCATCAAAACGTCATCAGTATCTTTTTATTAACGGTCGCGATGTAACGGATCCGCTGGTTGGCCGCGCCGTTATAGACGCATACGGAACGCGTTTGCCCGCGCGGAATTATCCGATGTTTATTTTGCATATAAATATTGATCCCGCCGAAGTTGATGTTAATGTCCATCCTCGCAAGCTCGCCGTAAAATTTTTAGAGACGCAAAAAGTATATCGGGATATTTTACAGGCGGTTGAGCAAGCGCTGGAAGGAGAGATATCCAGAGGGTTGGGTGGTCAGGGCGAAAAAATGCCGGGAGAGCAAACGGCTGGAGAACAGGGTGCGATGGAATTTGCAGGAACGCAGGAAAAGCGGACGGAGGGTTTGGAAATCCAAACTGTCGATGCAAATATAATCGGCCAAATTGCAAATTCATATATTTTAATTTTTGATGAAGAAGGTTTGGCGATTGTTGATCAACACGCAGCTCATGAAAGAATTATGTATGAAAAATTTAAAGCGCAGATGGAGAAAAAGGCTCTGGAAAGCCAGCCGCTTCTCGCGCCGATAAGTTTTGAATTATCCGCTCTGGAAGCTGTTTTTATGGAACGGGCGCTTGATGCGTTAACCAAAATCGGTTTTGAATTTGAACAGTGGAGCGGTAATACTTTGGTGATTAACTCATGTCCTCCCGCACTTCAAAAAGAAAATTTGGAGAAAATTTTCCGCGATTTTTTGGATGATGTGATGAGTGAACGGCAAAAAGAAAAAATTCTGCCGGAGAAAATTTTAAAATCTCTCGCGTGTAAAGCCGCCGTGAAATTCGGCATGAAACTCTCGCAACTTGAACAAGAAGAACTTTTAAGGGAACTTAAAAAAACGCCGAATAATCAAACTTGTCCGCATGGCAGGCCCACGCGTATAATCCTAACCTTTAATGAACTGGAACAGAGATTTTATAGGAGAAAATAATGTTTTATGAAAAATACTATTGAAACAGACTTGCAGGGAGACGTAAGAAAAAGGCGTGGAGCGGATGTGTCTGAATTTGCAGAAGAAGTTGTATTGGCGCCCGAAAAAACAGAAGAGATAAGAGCAAGAAAAGCTGGAATGGTAGAAAAATTGAAACAGCTTGGTGCGTATACGAATGCGGATGGGGGTATAGCTGAAACAAAAAATTTAGCGAGGGGTGGAGAGAGATTTTCAGCGGAAGTTGCGGAAATGGAAGGGGATATAGCCGAATATAGAATGGCAAGGTATGTAGCCAAATATAGGACGAAGATAACAAATGATGCGAAATATTTGGAGAGAACTCGTTCATTTATTAATAAGATAGTTGTTTTTGTTTGTTTTGCGGGTGGTGTTGGTGCAATTGTTAATTATGTTGATTCTCTTGATAAAGAGCAGAAGAAAAGAGAAAAAGCCGCATGTGAACTTTTGCAAAAAGGCCAACCATTACCGAATGCGCCATCAGAAGTACAGTTGCCCGCCGGAAATTCTTTATATGAATTGGTGGATGAGTGTGAAATAACTCATGGCGTTGATATAACATACGGGTGCGCCGCCGAAGGCCTTTTACGTACTGCAGGGCTTCACCATGAACCAAGCGAAATTTCGGAAGATATTAGGGCAGAAGCCGCGCGTGTTGCTAGAGATGTAAAATGTGACCAGTAAAAATCCCCTTGCATTTTAAAAACCGTTTGGTAAAATAACGCCTGCTGCTTGTTCTTTATTAGGAACAAGTTATCCCCCGCTTAGCGGGGTCATCCAAAGCTTATGACAGAAGTACAAGAATTAAAAAAATACGAATTGATGATTATTTTTTCCGGAGATCTTCCGGAGCAGGATTTTGAGCGTGAGTTGGAAAAGGCGCGCAAAAACCTTAAAGAATATACGAAAGACATTGATAATGAGGATCTTTGGGGAAGAAGAGAGTTTATGTA
>JBBUCQ010000025.1:3641-8891 GCA_038057715.1 Patescibacteria group bacterium
GAAATAATTAAGGAAGAACCCGTTGCCAAAGCTGAAGCAAAAGCGAAGATAGCTGGAAAAGAAGAAGAGCAGGAGTTGGAAAATGTGGAGAAAAAGTTGGAACAAATTCTTGAGAATCCGGATATTAACATTTGATAATTAACATTTAACCGTAATTTTTATGAGATGCGTAAACAAAGTCATATTGATTGGAAACCTTACCCGAGATCCTGAATTGCGCCAAACGACAAATGGTCAGTCCGTCGTTACTTTCGGACTTGCTACAAATCGTGAATGGATGACAAAAGACGGTCGTAAACAGCAATCCAGCGAATTTCATGAGCTTGTGGCGTGGGCGAAACTCGGCGAAATCTGCAATCAATATTTAAAAAAAGGGAAGTTGGTTTATGTGGAAGGATATTTGAAAACGCGAAGCAAAGTTATGCCTGACAATACGAAAAAATTCCGCACGGAAATTGTCGTGCAGGATATGATCATTCTTGAAAAACGACCAAAGGATGGAAATGAAGAAGAAGATAAAAAAATGTTGGAAGCTATTCCGATGACGGAAGGAGCCGCCGAGACAGTTGATTCCTCCGCCGCGGGAGATGTATCTATGGAAGCCGGCGATGTATTTGAAGGTTAATTTTTAATTATTTATGACAGCAGGAAGAAGTAAAAAACAATGCGCATTCTGTAACGATAAGATCACGTATATTGATTATAAAAATATACGAATGTTGCGCCGATTTATCTCGCAGTACGGCAGGATAGTTCCGCGATATTATTCCGGAGTATGTTTGCAGCATCAGAAAAGGCTTAGTAATGCTATAAAACTGGGTCGCGAAATGGCGCTTTTGGCGTATGTGAGATAGGCAAACCCAGATGCAGGATCTTTAGTAGATTGCTTCAGACTAAAGGCTTCGCAATGACATTTTATGAGATTCGTAATCAAAGTCGGGACGTCTCTGCTTACCGATAATCATCATAGGTTGGATGGTGTTTTTATACGGGGTTTGGTTAAGCAGATTGTTGAAATTCAGCGTGCCGGACACACTGTGATTCTTGTCAGTTCCGGAGCGGTTGCAAGCGGGAGACAGGAGCTTTCGCTGAATCACGAAAAGAAAAATATTCCCTTTCGTCAGGCGCTTGCCGCTATCGGACAGGGGATTTTAATAGAAACTTATCGCAAACATTTTAAGAAATATGGGATTTCCGTAGCGCAGGCGTTACTCACGAGTTTGGATTTTACGCGCCGTGAAAATTTTCTTAATACGAAGCATGTTTTTGAGCTTTTGCTTGAGAAAAAAGTTATACCGGTGGTTAATGAAAATGATGTTACGACGATTGAGGCTTTAACGTTCGGCGGAAACGATATGCTTGCGGCGGAAGTCGCGTCGATGGTTTCTGCGGATTATCTCGTGATTTTTACGGATGTGGACGGGCTTTTGAAAGAAGGAAAGGTTATGCCGGTTGTGGAAAAAATTGATGATTCGATTAAAGCTTTGGCCGGAGGATCGAAAAATAAACACTCCATCGGCGGTATGGCGGCGAAACTGGAAGCCGCGAAATATGCGATGTCTTCGTGCGTTTCAATGTTTATAGTTAACGGCAGGAAGAAAGATATTTTAAAAAGAGTGGTTGAGTCCTGCGAGACGCGGGGGACCGCTGATAATGATTACTCGCTTCTGCCGGCGAAAAATCCCGGGACATTTTTCCCGTCGGGAATAAGCTGTATTGATAGCCAGAAAAAATGGATGAAGCCGCAAATTAAGAAAAATACGTGGATTGAAGTTGATGCCGGAGCTTCCGGGGCGCTTAAAAAATTCGGCAAAAGTTTGCTTCCGTCGGGAATTGCGGGGGTCCACGGCGGATTTCAGCGCGGAGATGTTGTCTCCGTAAAATATCTGCATGAGGAAATTGCTTACGGTCAAATCAATTACGGAAGCGCTGATCTGGACAAGATAAAACGGCATAGATCGGATGAAATAGAGGGCTTGCTCGGCTTTAGTTTTGAGCCGGAAGCGATTCATAGGGATAGGATGGTGATTTTGTAGAAGACTGTGAGATATTTGAGTATTTTTTTGCCGACAATGACCGGTACAATAAGGATGGAATAACTTTAGTGGGTCAGCTGTACCAGGCAACGGAAATAGCTATTCCGGATGTAGTTATCGCTATGAACAAAATCTACATTTCCAAGATTCCCTCTCAAAATTTCAGGGCTTGGTTTTAGCTTTTGTTGGTTATGTTTGTTTTCCTTCGATCTTTCTAAAGTTGCTCTGTCCTCGCTCATACAATGTGCAACTCTGTCACGTGTAGTCATACTTGTTTCGAGAGTGGCTAGAGCCGTTTCATCGATTTCAGGTTGTTTATTTCTATCACTAAAATATTCTTCTATGCGAGGATCCTGCAACTCATTAACCCCTATTAAATAACATTCTTGGTAAGTTGGTAAACGAAGTCGTTCTCTCGATATACCCATTCTTCTCGCGAATTCTGGAAGAATATAGCTATCGATTTCATCAAAAGAAAAACCACCTCTACTCCCTCTAATTAAACGCTTTTTTTTGCCCGGAAATGGAATTATTTTGTATAATCCGCCAAGCAGATGTCCGAAAGGATCGTCTGTGTTTGCACTAGTGATTTCCTGTTTAGCATCTTCATGACCAACTGTTCGTAATGCGGGAAGTGCTCTCATTTCGTTTCCACCCTCAATCATAACAACCGAGAATCCACCTCCTTTTTTAAAGCGCCAGAATGTAAAACCAAGTCTCTGTAACATCAAACAGGCTGTGTCAGCACACAATTCCAAATGATCTCCGCCACATAAGTGGCTGGCAATAATAGAAAGCTGGTTCTGTTGTTGCGGAGAGAGCTGTTGCATAATGTTTTCTGGCAAAATTTCTTGTGCCATTGGCGTCTCTTTATACTCCAGCTGTCTTTGCTTCTCCTCCAGCTCTCCTTGCTTTCTCCTTTCATCCCTTTCGGGGTTAAACATACTCATGGTCGTGTGGGTTAATTATTTGAAAAACGTACGAATCTCTCCAATAGATTTGACGTGGAAATCTGCTACCTTTAAAACTTTTTCCCTATTTCCAACAGCTATAAAAATAACATCGTCCCCCTTACAGACAGCATCTGTCATCCCGTCTCCAATCATAATATTGTAGAATTTTTTTCTGTTTTGTGGGTCATGTTTTTTTCTTTCTTCTGCGATGACTTCATCGAGGATTGTTTTCTTTCCATCGCGTGAATATAGAGTGTGATTGTCCGGTAGTCTCCCTTGTGGCGTAAGTGGGATAGAGAAGACGTCTCTTGGGTCAAACCCCAATTCTTTCGCAAAAGGCAGAATTGCGTCTTGCAATCCGCCACTGATACAAATGACTCTTTTGAATTCCTTTCGCAGAAGGTTAATGATCTTTATCACGTCTTCGCCAATGGTTTCGCAATATGCTTTTTGTAGCATTTCTATGTCTTCCGGTGTCGGTTTTATAAGATCGAACCGTCCGCGCAGAGATCCTTCAAAATCTCCTCCATGCATTCCCTCTTCTCTCATTTTTTCGATTTCTTCTTGAATTTCTTTTGATCTCTTTTCCGCAAGAAAATCCCAGCCTTCGATCTTGGTCAAGGTCCCTTCGATGTCCAATGCCGCAACAAGCGGCAACCTCCCGTTAGGAAAATTAAAGTCCCTCATAGGTTTTTATGGATTAAATGTTAAGCAGGCTTCAACAATATCTATGCAAGTTAAGAAAAACTAGCATTTGAACTGGTTACACCTTATAATTCCAGTTGTTGAATAATCGTCAACACTTATGAAAATTCCTGCTTGTTTTATGGAGATATTGAATTTGAACAGCAAAGATATTGCGGTTTATTTGAATTTACTTCAATTCGGACCTTCCGCTGTCAGCACGATCGCTGCCAGGACAAATATAGAACGTACAACGGTTCACGCTGTACTCAAGAGGCTTAGTAATAAAGGGTTTGTAGCACGAACATCGAAAGAAAAAACTAGCCTTTTTGCCGCTTTGGATCCTGAAATCTTTGAAGAAAAAACAATGCGTGGTTTGGAGCAAAAGAAGGCTGATTTGCACATGATCAGGTCTTTTATCCCACAATTGCAAAGCATTGAATACAAAGAGACGAACCGGCCGTCTATTCAGGTTTTTGAAGGAGCGGAAGGGGTTATTTCTCTTTACGAATTATTTCTTCGTACCAACAAAAAACAGGACGCCTTCTTAACAATTGAAAAAATCCCGAAACCTCTGAAAAAATATCTCACCCATGATTATATAAAAAACAAAATCTCACAAAATGTCCAAAGCCGTGTTTTGGTTGAGAATTCTCCTAAAGCGAAATGTTATAAGCAGCTCGATAGGAAAGCAAACAGAACTACCAAGTTGGTTCCAAAAGGACACTTTCCTTTTGAAACAGAGATAATCATCGGTGATAACCGCGAAATTGCCATTATAGATTTCAGTAAAGAGATTATAGGGGTTTTGATTAGAAGTGCATCCATCAGAAATACACTGGCTGCAATATTTGATCTGTTGTGGGGAATTTCATAGAAAGCTACCAAAAAGGTACTAGACCCGACTAGCCGTTAGTCTGTAGCAAGCTTATTTAAAGCAGGACAGCTGAAGATTTTTTTAACTGTCCACAAAAACATGCCAGCTGTAGATACTCAAACCAAAAATCATTCTCTCCAAATACCTCACAGGCTTTTGGGTTTTCCCCTTGAATTACAGATTAGTTTGTGCTAAAATAATAAGAATAAAAATAAAACAAAACATGAAACAAAAATTACATTCTCATCTTTTTGAAAAATCAGTCATAAGCTGGAGGGCGCCGGAATATATTTATCATGAAAAATCAGCGCTTTGGTTTATCTTTGCGGGTATAGTCGTGCTTGGTCTGGTTATTTACGGACTTTTATCGGGAGGCTGGACATTTTCAGTCGCCATTATCGTGTTTGCCGGAACGTATTATCTGTTTTATAGAAATGCGCCGCCGATCATTGAAGTTAAAATTTCCAAAGTGTGAGTAAAAATCGGCAAGCATCTTTTTTCGTACGATAAACTTAAAAAATTCTGGATAGTGTACGATGTTCCGTTTGTAAAAAGGCTTTATTTGCGCACAACTTCACGTTTGCATCCGGATATTTTTGTTTCGCTTGAAGACATGGATCCTTCAAAAATCAAAGCCATTCTAAAGGGGCATATTCCGGAAAAAGAAAATGGCAGTGAACCGTTTGCGGACGCGCTTGTC
>JBBUCQ010000026.1:0-1595 GCA_038057715.1 Patescibacteria group bacterium
TTGATGATTTTTTCCGCATTCCACCCGAGCTCGGCTAATTTTGTCGCCCCACAGCCGGAAAGCCCTACTCCATGCCCTTTTAACTCCGTACTTCCGCAAAAATCATCCGGTACACTTTCCAAATACGGCGCGTCGTTCCACCCCCAAACTTCCTTTGCGCTTCGCGTTCTGCCATCGCTTTGATTAAAATACGGTGTGATTATTTGCTTGCCATTATAAGTCACAATTTGCCCTGCCGTTTCTTTTACAGCCGCAGTAATATTCGGCGAGCGTAATTCCAACCCGTACCCCACATATTTTTGAGTATGGTCCGGATTGTCATCCAAATTATACGGTTTGCCGGGGAATTTTTGGCCTATATCTCGATAATATTTAGCATAACTTCTGGCAAGAATTATTATCGTTTTTATTTTTTCTTTAGGATCGCTGTTTGAAACTTCGGCAATTCCTTTTAAATAATCTTCAAGTTGCAGTTCGTTTATAACAGTTAATTTTTCGCCGACTTTTTGAATTTCAAGCACGCCGCGGAATAAATTATCATTTAGCGCAGGATTCCACGCAGGTCTGTTTTCAAAATTTGTAATTTCAAGAATGCCGTTTCCCGAGGCTAAAAATCGGGGAGGGGAGGCGAGATCCAGTTTTTTTGCGCCGGTTTTTACGCGGTATTTCCCGTTTTTTAAACGCGCAACCGTCACAATTTCATTTTTACCGAATTCATTTAAGAGTTTTGTCCCTTCATACAGTTTCATTCCCGTGGCACTTCTGATTTGCGGCTTTTTGTTTTTAAATCCAAGAGCCACGCGCAGAGGTTTTTCATCGGACTCAACAGCAACGGAAAAATTCATTCCGATATCTTTCATCCAAGTTATATTTTCAACAACCGGCGCGAAATTTTCCGTGTAAATTCCGCCATTTTTCGGAGCGCTAAAATTAAAAATAAATTTTCCGGTTTTGCCCGGAGGGACTTCGTGTTCTTGGAGTCTCGCAATTCTGTCTTTGCCTTTAAATAAATCGCTTTTCCTGTCAGTCGGTTTCACCGTGCCAAGCCTTACGGGATTTTCTCCGTAGTTTTTCCATGTAAAATTTCCGGTATTTTTTAACATTATCCATGCTTTGGCTTTTTTGCCGGATTTAAGCGTTGTCGGCGGATCTTTTCGTCCAACAATTTCATACGTTGCACGCAATCCTTCCGTCATTATGGGCAGAGGGAAAGACATTTTTGTTTTGATCGCTCCATTTATAACAAGGCGCAAAGAGGGCATCTTTAGCCCCGAAATCAAATTACTGCTAATCTCGCCCTTAAAAGTTCCCAGCCCGCCTTTCTCCACTTTTTTATTTTCCAGCTTCGCGAAAATTTTGGGCAGAGATTCGTCATTTGTATTTTCAATATAAGTATTTTTTCCCCAATTAAATTTGCTTTTATTTTTCAGTTTCAAAGTGAAAGTTTCTTTTTGGTCCGGCGGAGAAGAAATCATTTTTTGCCCTTCAATTTGCTCAAAATCTTTTGATTTTTTCCCTTGCATGTAGACGAGGAATTCGCGCAAAAAAGGCAATTTCTGCCGTCCGTATTTTCCCGGATCAAGTTTCGCCTGATC
>JBBUCQ010000027.1:0-6628 GCA_038057715.1 Patescibacteria group bacterium
TATTTTATCTCATAACAGGTTAAAATCAGCTTGGCAAAAAAGAGTGTTATTCTTTAAGTTGGGGATGCATAAAAAAATCGTGATATATCGTGATATAATGACAATAGATGAAAAAAGCGAGCATTAATTTTACTTTTCTTTATAAAAAATATCCCGGTCAATGGGTTGCTCTTGCGAATGATGAAAAGACCGTATTAGCTGTCGGAAAAACAGCGAAGGAAGTTTTAAATACAACTAAAACGAACAAAAAAGACACACCAATTCTTTATAGGGTCCCATCAAAAATTTCTTTTTCAATTAATCTTTCCGCGAATTAAGCATGCGGTTTTTTTATAAAAAAATTGAGTTACCACCCGGCATGCGAAGGGAATTTTTGCTCAAACCAATTATTCCGGTTTGTCTTTTTTATAAAAATTCTTTTGTCAAAATGGAGACTTTAATTGATTCCGGCGCTGATTTTTGTATATTTCATTCGGAAATAGCTGAAATGCTTGGCATAAAATGGCGAAAAGGGCATGCTCATGATTTTTTGGGTATTACCGGCGAATGCGGCAAAGTGTACTTTCACCCGATTAAAATAAAAATCGGTAATTTCACCAGTGAAATTTCGTGCGGGTTTTCCGAAAATGTATCGGAATATAGCTATGGAATACTTGGACAGGAGGGATTTTTTGAAAATTTTAAAGTCGCCTTTTCTTTAAAAAGCGAAACTATGGAAATTTCCAAAGCATAATGGGTTATTTCTTAAGTTGGCACGCGCCCCCTACGCATGAGCACAGCGAGTGCGCTTTTTTTTCTTGTATTGCAGATAAACCTTTAAAGACAAAAGCCCCAAAACACTTCCGAGGCTTTGTAAATTTTTCACAACTATTCCTATTTTGGTCCGTAAGCTACATACCATGCATTATCTGCAGCTTTCCCGGTTTTCCCGGGACCGACATAAGTCGCCATAATATTTTGCGCCAGTCCCTCTAATCCAATGATTTTATTGTCGTAATTAGACGAAGCTAATAATTCCATTCTTGCGGCTAGAATATAAAACTTTCCATCATCTGATTTATAAAAATACATTTTTGCTTTATCTCCAGTTAAGCCGCTAAAACAACTGTCTTGAGATGATGGATCAAGAGGAAATTTATTATTGGCAAAATAAGACGCTAGAGCCGACAATTTAGTATTACTATCGTCCAAGCAATGTTCTGTCGGGATTGGATAAACCCCACCTTTTTCCGATGAATAAGCCTCAAGCACAGCCGCAATATCATTAATAGATTTCACCCTTCCCGCATCCCTCGCTTTCGCAGGCGCTTTCAGCGCGCCCGGCAAAAACGCCACCGTTAAAATCGCAATAATCGCAATGACTATTAACAACTCTATAAGCGTAAAAGCTCTATTTCTTAAAACCATATCAAAAAATTATTTTGGACCGTACATGACATAATATCCGTCGTTTTTTAAGGGGTCTGCCCCAACGCCGGCCTTAATGGTCGCTGGAGTCAAATCTGTTTTTGCTAACTCGCTTTTCTCAAAAGTAGAATTAGCCGAAGCCTTTACTTCCATTTTTGCCGCAACAACATAAAATTTATCAGTAGTATCGTAGCTATACAAAAATAAACTAGACTTTGTATCATCACACGATTTTTGAGCTACGGAATCTCTTGGAAACTGATCGCCAGGAAAATACGAAGCTAACGATTTAAGGGTCGTCACGGTTTCGTCTAGACAAAATGGCGCAACGGTAGCACCAGCAGGATATACACTATTATGCTCCGCCGAATACGACTCTAGCGCCGCCGCAATATCATTAATAGCCTTAACTCTTCCAGCATCTCTTGCCTTCGCAGGCGCTTTCAGCGCACCAGGCAAAAACGCAACCGTTAAAATCGCGATAATCGCGATTACGATTAAAAGCTCAATCAGCGTAAACGCCTTTTTGAATTTATTTTGCATAGATTTTTGGTTAAGAATAAATAATATTTTTTGATTACCTTACATATAATAGCAACATTATTTCATAATTCAATCTATTTATGCGCTTGATACTCCGAAGAGCTCGCGTAAGACTTTAGGCTGTCCACAAGAATGTTTAATTTTTTCATCCCGTACATAGATGCCCATTGCTTCATTTGTTTCCAGTTCAAGTCGGAAAGCCCGTCAAATCTTTCCGCTTGCCAGCATGTAAAATCCGCCTTAAATTTTTTTGAATTAAGGTAAAGATAATCAAGCAGAGCCTTTTCCGATGTTGCCATCCATGCGCCGTCTTTCCTTTGTTCCACGCCAAAAAAGAATTTGGGCGAGAGATGGCGATAACTGAATGTGCCAAATTCGTTATTGTACCGCTGGGTCTTTTTTGAAGTGATTAAAGTATATGTAGCCGCCCCTTCCGGAATAATTCCGTTCCACGACAAAACCGATTCAAGACTGTAATAAGACGGAGAAACCATTTGTTGTCCGATAACGAACACGTTCGGGTGAAAATCCGGAAAAGTGTAGAGATTTTGTTTTAAGCGAACGAGTTTTTTGTTTTTGCATAAACGAAAAAGCTGTACCCTCATTGACGCAGGTTTTTGATTAAAATAGTTCCGCAGTTCTTCAAGAGTAAATGTTTTGTAATGAAACGGTTTGAGTTCATCGGCTTTCATGTTCTTTTTTGGTAATCTTTTAAAAGAATCAGAGTGTGGGGAATATAATTATCAAGCCACTGCCCAAAGGATTTTTCATCCATAACGATAAATCTTTCCAGATCCATTTTCATGAGGGGAATATCCAGTTTTTTTACCGCTTCTTCCACTGCGGCAAAAAGTTCTTTTTCCGTTTTAAATGTTTTTTTCTTTTGTTGTTTGGCATTGGCATTTAGGTAAGCGAGATTGATGAGAATTTTTTGTTTTTGCTGTAAGCACCACTGCAAGTCGTAGTAGTCGCGTCCTTTTTGATATTCACGAAATAACACGGTGGCAAGTTTACCGGTAAATCCCGTAGCTAAATCGTGAGTGGAAATCATATAATCTCCGGCGATACTGCTGTAATTTTTCTTTTCATAAGTGGCAAAAGCCGGAGGATTCGTATCAAGCTCAATCTTAATTTTAATGGTTTGCGAAGGCAGGGGCGAAAAGCCAATATCGTAAAGAATATCCGAAAAAGTAAGCATGATTTTTAGGACATTGCGGTTTTTATTAAAATTTGCATGCAAGTGAAAACCGGTGATTTTTTCGGAAAATGCTTTTGTAATCTCCGCGAAAAATTGTTCTGCGGGGAAGTCGGGATCCGGTTTATCAAGAGCTAAATCTATATCCTCGGAAAAGCGATTGATCCCGTATGAAAGGCGAAGTTTTGTACCGCCCATAAAATAAACGGGATAAATCATCTTTGTATATAAAACATATAAAATAAGGTATTGCAGTTCTTCTCTTAAATATTGAAACAAGAGCTGATTATCTTTAATACCCTTATATTTATTCTGAAATGCCTTGAGAAAGAGGATGTAGTTCATTTCTAAAAGTTAACAAAAATGTATATTTACAGAAACAGTATATACCAACGTATGACTGCGGTCAAGCCTTTACTTCTCCTCCAAATTCACAATCGGACTCCAATCCATGCTCGGCGGCTTGCGAAGGAAAAATTTACAGCGGTTTAAGTAAATCTGCGATGGAGAATCGGACGAAACGTGCGAAAGCGCCGATTCAAAATATTGTTTCGCCTCCGTAAAATTCCTCTGCGTGTACAAAATTCTGCCGTTTTCAAAATCATCCAGCATCGCCTTCATGTCGCTCGTCACATTTTCATTAAGCGCGTAAACTTCAAAAATTTCCGTTTCATGCATTTTGCCTTTCACCCGCACGGTATCAAGTTTCCTGAACGCAAAAGGATTATGATTTTCGGTAACCAAAGTAAATGTATTTTTATCAACTATGACGCGCGTACCGTATTTTTTATTCACTCCTTCCAGTCGCGATCCCAAATTTACGATGTCGCCGATCGCGGTGTAATCAAAACGTTTTTCCGAACCGACATTTCCCACAACTGCAGGTCCGCTCGCGATTCCAACGCGGAAATCCAGTTTTACCAATTCTTCTTTTAAAGGAAATTCCGGAAGCATATTCCATTTTTCGTGCAAAGAAATAAGGCCTCTTCTCATTCCGAGCGCGGAATGACAAGCGTTCACGGCGTGATGAAGATCAAGCAGTGGAGCTCCAAACAAAGCCATAATCGCATCACCCTGATATTTATCCAGCGTGCCGTTAAAACCAAAAATAACTTCGGTCATCGCGGTTAAATAATCATTTAAAACGGCAACGGTATCTTCCGGCGAAAGATTCTCGGCAAAACCCGTAAAACCGACGATATCGGAAAAAAGAACGCTAATTTGTTCGCGTTTTCCGCCGAGTTTCAGCAATGACGGATCTTTTACGAGCTCATTTACCACCACGGGACTGACATAATGAGCAAATGCTTTTCTAATTTCGCGATTCGCGCGCAATTCGGTTTTATTCCTATATATAAGTACGGCAACGGATAACAAAATCCATGCAATTTCCGGATAAACAATATTTAAAATATATCCGGTTTGATATAAAGCGAAAGCGGATGCGGGAATAATTAATAAAATAACCGCAAAAATCCAGCCGAAAAATCTAATCGGCAAAATAAATAAAATAAAACTGCCGACCACTGCGAGCAAAGCAAGCAGTAATAATAATGAGAAATATCCTTGTTCTGTCGCAAATTTCCCGTCTACCAGTTGTTGAACGAGCGTTGCATTAATCTCCACTCCCGGCATTGCCTCGCGCGAAGTCGGAGTCAAATGAAAATCCTGCAAAATATTCGCGGTTGCCCCGACAATCACAATTTTGCCTTCTATTTTTTCCGCGTCATAATTTCCGGAAAGCGCGTCAGCAAAAGAAATTCTGTTATACGAAAAAGGTTTTGCCGCATAATTTATAAGCATTTGTTTTTCGTCGGACTGACCCGGACTTTCGGGAGCAATCTGTCCTTTATACTTCTCCGCAATAGCCGCCGCAAATGACTTTAACCCCCCATCCTGCCCGTCTGTTTCCGGCCCCGCCCCGCTAAGCGCGGGCATAAATCTGCGCAAAATTCCGTCTCTGTCTCTCATTACATTTTTATAGCCGATTGCCAAATTCGGTCCGCCAAAAATAGGCATAACAACCGATGCAACCGCCGGAAATTTTTGACTTGCCTCACTCAACTCTTCAGAAAAAGTTAAAGATGAAGTTAAAACAATCGGCGCAGAACTTTCATCAATCGCCTTTTGAAAATCAACATCATCCGGATGTTCTTTCGGATCCTCAAATTTTTTCAAAAGCGAAGGCCAATTTAAATTTCCGCCATCGCCGGAAACACGTTCGTACTCACGCAAAACCTGCTGTAGGCGAAGCGCGCTTATACCTCGTGAGGCATCGCGAAAATCCAAATCAAAAGCAATAACCGCAGGCTTACGCGGTCCGATCGCGCGAATCAACTGCGAATAATAGCTTCTCGGCCAATCTTTAAAACGCCCGAGTCCAACCACCGGATCTAAACTTTTCTCATCAATTGAAATAACGGTAATCGTATCGCTCGCCCCCCTCCCGCGAAAAAACAAATCGGAAATTTTCCACTGAACCGTTTGCAAAGGATTTATCCAAGCCAAAATCGCCACTATTAACAAAACAGCAATCCCTACTGCGAGCGCTGATTTTTGTTTGGATTGAGCCATAGGCAAAAGGATTATAGCTCAAAAGGCTGGAGTTATGAATTTTTATTTTAAATTTTCCTCTGCACCGCTTTCCTAACCATCAAAACCGCTCTCGCCACAACAGCGGCGACCATAACCGCGCTTAAAGGATTAACTTCAATCGCCGGTTTTAGATTTAAATACGGATAATGGCTTGGTTCAGAGACTAAAGAACAACCTCCTCCTCCGCCTCCGCCTTTTTCGGATTTTTCTTCGGAAATTGGTTTTCCAACTGTATCATTCAAAGTAACAGAGTCTTGAGATGCGTCAGGCGCGCTAATTGGGTGGGTGTCAGGTGCAGTATCCGCGGATTGCGGAATATCGGGATTTGAACTCTCCGGCGCGCTTTCCGTCTGGAGAACTGGAGTTTCCGTGGTTGGCGCAGAATCTTGATTTGGTTCGCTATCCAGCTGTACCTGTACATCAACTTTCGTATCTGTTGAAGTATCAGAACTTTTTGTCGCATCCGGCGCGGTATCAATGCCAGAAAAAATATCTGGCGCTGGTTCAGCGGCAGTTGAAACTTCGGCTTGATTAGGCTCTGCTAGAGCGGTTTCTGCCGTATTTTCAGACACCAGTTCAACCTGTGGAACAACTACTGCTCCCGCTTCTTCAACAGTTTCAACTCCCGTATCGGGAGCTTCATAAACATCAGGCATTAATTCAGCAGACGGCATTGGAACTTCTGCAACAAAAACAGCTTCGGATTGTTGCTGTGCCGGAACTTCTACTTGCGCCGGCAGTTCAGCTTGAACCAGTTCTACCGCATTTTCAACTGCCGGTTCAGCCATTGGTTCAGGTTGTGGTTCCGGTTGCGGCAGAGGCAGTTCAGCACCGCACACCGGCGGACATCCGACAACAACATTCTCATCGCCCACTATCGCTTTATAG
>JBBUCQ010000028.1:0-7154 GCA_038057715.1 Patescibacteria group bacterium
AAAAATAAAACGTTAATTTTGACACCGGAATTTTAAAAACTTCTTTGCACGCGAGCGCGTAAACCGTCATTTGCAAATCGTTTTTCGCATCTTTGTTAGCGGAACCGGTCTTATAATCAATAACTTCGTAAGTTCCATCCGGAAGCTTATCAATCCTATCTATTCTGCCGCTTAATTTTAAATCTCCGATTTCCAGCATAAATTGCCGTTCCAAAAATTCGGGAATAATAAAATCGCTCTTTTCATGCATGTAATATTTTTCCAACATTAAGAATCCTGCCCTTTTTTGATTCTCTTGCATTTGACGCGTTTCGTAACCTGCCCCGATCCAGTTTTGTTCATAGATCTCTTTCAGTAAAGGGATAAGGTCTTTTTTAAGAAGGCTTGGGTCAGCTTGAATCTGCGCATAAAAATCACGCAAAGTATTATGAATGCTTGAACCGAAATTGAGTACGGCTATCGGCGGAGGAGGAATTTGAGAAAGGTATCTGAATTTATATTTAAGCGGACATGCCTTAAAAGCGTCAATTTGGCTGTAACTTAACCGTTCAATTTTTTGAATAGATCTGTGTTTGCGCGTTTCAACTTCTTCAAACGGCAATTCGGTTTGAGATTTTTGAGCACGCGTTTTCGCGGTTTTTGAGGGAGTTTTTAGAACGGCTTTTCCGCTCCGCAAAGACTCTATAATAAATTGCGACGGTTTCCACTGACGCTTGCCATCGTAAAAATCGCTGTGCGTCAAAATTAAATTTTCCCGCGCGCGAGTAATTGCGACGTAAAATAATCTGCGCTCTTCTTCCACATGATAATCGCCTTTGGGCAAAGATTCCTCAATAAGCTCATCGGGAATAATAAACGGCTCTTTACGATTTATGCTCGGAAATTTGCCTTGTACAAGCCCCGGGACGAAGCAAGCGTCAAATTCAAGCCCCTTTGCTCCATGTACGGTTAAAATCTTAATTACATTGGAATCCATTATCGGCTCAAACGCATTCCTGCTTCCGGACTCTTCCAGCATTTGAATGTAAACCAAAAATTCTTTTACGTTTTTTTCGGGATGAGTATTTTCAAATTCACGCACGCAATCGGCAAAAAGCGCTATATCCTGCATACGCTCCACATCATCTTCCAAATAATCCGTTTCGGTCAAAAACTTTCTCAAAATTTCCGAAACAATATGCGTTCTTGAAAAATCAATCAAATCCTCCAGCATTTTCTTCACATTTTTAAATTTATCTCCTGTCAAAAGATCAAAAAACGATTTATTGCCGAATTTCGTCTGTCTAATCGTTTTTAACAAATCTTCCATATTGATTTTCCAAACCGGCAAAGACAAAAATCTATATAAAGCCATATCGTCCCACGGATCGGAAATTACGCGCAGTAACGCGATACAGTCTTTAACACCGGGTTTTGTAAAAAGATCGGATTGCGAAAAATGCTGATAGGGGACTGCGCTTCTGCGAAAACGCTCCACAAAGAAATTCGCCAGCGCGTTTGTACGGGCAAGAATAGCCGTATTTAATCCTTTTTTAACAAAAGACTTTGCTTTATCGCATACAAAATCTATTTCCTGTTCAAGAGTTTCAAAATTATGGATTTCGGGCATTAAAGTTTTTCCTTTGGGTCGAGCCGCAGTAGCGGAAATCAATCGCTTATCTATTTTTTCCGTCACTTCAAGCCTGCGAGGATTATTGTGCTGTATTACGCTGTACGCCAAATCCAAAATCGCCTGATTGCTCCTGTAATTTTCGTTTAATACAACTCTCGGAGCGCCCGGAAATAACTTTTCAAAATATTGGATATTCGTAAGCGAAGCGCCGCGCCATTTGTAAATTGATTGATCGTCATCGCCTACAATAAGCAAATTTTTATGCTTTTGTGCTAAAAATGAAACCATTTTATTCTGCGCGAAATTCGTATCCTGGAATTCATCAACCAGAATGTATTTAAAGCGTTCTTGGTCTTCCGCCAATACGGATTTCCGCTTTTCAAAAAGACGCAAAACATTAAACAAAAGCCCGCCAAAATCCGTGAAATCGTTTTCATCCAAAAGTTTTTTGTAAATGGAATAAGCCCGCGCGAGTTCAAGATGTTTTTCGGTAGTTTCGGCTTTCGGTTCCAATTTTTCCGCGTATTCCAAATATTTTTCCGGCAAAATATCTTCGTCCTGCAAACGGCTGAAATACTGGGCAAGCATATTTAAAAACTTAAAAGGATTCCCGAGAGACCTGAAATAATTCAATTTAAATTCTCCCAAATTGCGCTTTAAAAACATCCACAAATCGGCATCGCTCAATATCTTAAAATCCGGAGAAATGCCTATTTCATGCCCGCTTTCGCGCAAAACATGTTCCGCAAAAGAATGAAATGTTTTTACAAAAACTCCGCCTTTTTCAAGAGGGAGCGATTCGTCCAGACGATCCGCCATTTCCTTCGTCGCTTTTTCCGTGAAAGTAAGGGCAAGAATTTCCGACGGCGGAACATTTTTTTCCAAAATTAAATTAAGAATACGACCGACCAAAAGATTCGTTTTCCCCGTTCCGGCTCCGGAAACAACCAAAATAGGACCTTCTCCATGCGTAATTACAGATTCCTGGCGTTTATTATATTGGGGCATGTTCAATGCAAATAAAATCTTCACAAGCTTTTGTATCTTCTATCCTATAGGAAGACGGAAACCACTCGCCGTATTTTTCAGAGCGTTTCATCTCCGCTTTTATTTCCTCCACTTTTTTAAAGTAATCGGCAGGCTTATACGGCATATTAAAAATATAAAACTTCTTATTCTTAAGCCCTATGCAACCGAAGCAATTTTCGCATTCAAAACAATATTCGCAATATTCAAGTGTTTTCCCGTACCAGCAGACGCTACAAAACATGCAGTCACTAAGACCCATGCCACTCATAATCTCATAAGAATGTTTAATTGATGCTTCACCGGCAAAAGACATATCTATGCAGTCGGAACAATTAATAGCGTTATTCAAATATAGACTTTCGGTGCAATTTTCAATATCAAAACAATAAACACAGGATTTACTGTTATAAATATAATCTCCACTGCATTGATCTTTATTGCGATTCTGGTGCATGTAAATATGCGGGCGTGTTTTTTTAACTTCTTTAAAAAGTTTCCGAAGCTCCTCCGGTGATTTTTTCTTTAATTTTTCAACCGTTTTTAAATATTCTTCTTTTGTGTAAGGCTTATTATAAATATAGTACTGCTTTCGCCAAAGTTCTACGCAGGCAAAACAATTTTTCAAGCTCTGGCAGTCAAAACAATAGTTGGAATCAACGCAATCATCGCAATCTTGCAAATAACCGCTTCCCGAGCAATTTTTACAATCAATGCACTCGTAACAATTTTCACAACTTCGGCAATATGAGCAGTCTATGCAATCGTTATTATGATAGCCCCAATAGTTATAGTGAGAGTTTTTTAGAAAATCGCTACCGATTGAGTAATAACAATCTTCAGCTTGATAAGTAAAATTGCAAAAAGGGCTGTTTGTAGCCTTAAAATTCATGATCGCAAGGCGGGGGACATTGTTTCGGAGTTTTTCAAATTGTGTGAAGAAATCCACGAGATTAGTATAAATGACAAAAGTCAAATAACAAAGTTTAGAATCTGCTACTGGCTGTTGCTGGTATTTTTTGCGAACAGAGGAGCGTAGCCCCCCTCACCACATGTGGTTCAGAAATTGCATAATCCTAATACACTTCCCACCCGTATTTCCCTGCCGTTTTTAATCCTTCTCTGATCTGCGCCACTTCTTTTGTGTATTCCTCTTTTGTATATTGCTTATTTAAAATGCGGTATTCACCATGATTAATATCTATGCAACCAAAAAGATTTTTACTGTTAAAGCAACCCTCGCAAAATTCGCTGTCTTTTAAGTGTTCGCAGTAATGGGAGAAATTACAATTCCAGCCATCACCGACTTGTATACAGTTATAACAACCGTGAAGATCCACGTTAAAATAACAATCGTAAATATCTTCGTTTCTATCGCCGTAAACCGTATATATATCATATAAATAAGCGCCGTCGTAAGTATTTTTTGTCGTAAAGGCATAGAAACAATTTTTTGAATTTTGGATATTATCGCCGAAACAATTTTCAGTATTGTACTGACGCATGGCAACGTGGGAATACTCCGCCCGCAAGGACTCAATTTGACTGAATATTTCCGTTTGCGGCATATTTTTTAAATATTTTAGACGCGCGACATAATCTTCAGGCGAGTGGGGTTTATTAAATATATGATAATTTGCGCGGCGGAGTCCAACGCAACCAAAGCAATTATGACAATTTAAAAGGTCATAGGAAAACGAACAATCCGAGCAATTCCGCAAAAACTGCGAAAAATCGCAATTATAAGAATTATATATTTCAAATCCTTCGTAACAAAGTTCGCTATCCCAAATATCTTCGCAATCGCAAGAAAATCTTGAACGGGTTACCATGCCGGAATATAAACATCCTTCGCTTGAATCCATGTCAAAACAGACATAACAATTTTTTGAATTATAAATCGCGTTTCCGTACGGACAGTTTTGGTTTTGGTATCCGCTCACAGAAATACGCGGAAGCCTCTGCCGCAGTTCTTGAAAGCCTTTAATGAATTCTTCTGCATCCATGTATTTTAATCAAAAAAATCATCATTTTCAGAACGTCCACAGAAGCCTTCTGACCCTTGCGCCTCCATTCTTCTTTGAGCAGCAGGCGAAGCTATAGCCGCGGTTAACAAAGCCGCCACCAGCGTTCTTCTCCGCGTTTCTCGTAGTGTGTCTTCTGGTTGGGCAATCGCTACATCTACCCCCTCCAGTCTTTCTGGTAGAAGTGCATCATCTGCCCTCTTCCCTTTAGGTTGTTCACTATCCATAAAAAAACTTTTATTTTTTTATCCGATATTCTGCCAGAAACACTCTTGGCAATAAACAATATATTTTGAATCGGGCGCGTATGTTGAAATTATATCCTTATTGCATTTGTCGCATTTTCTCTTATAAAGTTTGCGTTCATTACGAAGAGAAAGTCTGCGTTTTTGCCTGCATTCGGGACAATTCGCCGGCCAAGGCAAGTCTTTTTTCTTATAAAATTCTTGTTCCTGCGGAATGATTAAAAACTGCTTTTGGCAGGTTTCGCAGGTTTTTACTTCTTCTTTGAGTGCGTCAGCCATAGGAATGGGTGGTTAAATGGTTAGGACGATTTTCTAAGCTTATTTTACCTCACTTTAATATATCCGCAAGGGATTTTCCGTGTGTACCGGCCTTATGCAAATCTTCTTTTATCTGTTTTAAAGCCAATAAATACTCATCGTGCGTAAATTGACGGTTTAAAATGCAGTACTGCTTATTCATTAAATAAGCGCATCCGAAACAATCTTGGCAGTTGTAGCAGAAACGCAGATATTCGCTGTCCGAACAATTACTGCACGAATAAAGAAAATTGCAATTGGCGCAGTTTTTCACATCATAACAGTCATAACAAAAATTAATTCCATCCGCTTCATTACAATCGTAACATTCGCCGGAGGGTAATTCCGGATCCATTATTTCTCCGACGTATCCGCTGTTTTCAACGTTTCTGACATTAAAACACAAGTAGCAATTTTTACTGAAATAAATATAATCGCCGTAGCAATTGTCGCCTCCTTTCACTTGGCGCGCATAAAGGCGCGGATGTTTATCAAATTCCGGACGCAGAATATGCAAAATTTTATCAACCGGATTTTTTTTGAGCGTAGCAACTTTTTTTCGGTAAACATCTTCGGTATACGGTTTGTTGAATATACAAAATTGCTTATGGCGAAGGCCAAAACTCCCGAAACAATCCTTGCAGTTCATGCAGTCAAAACAAAAATCGCAATGAGAACAGTTATAACAATCCTGCAGGAAAGAACAGTTGTATAAATTGCTGCAATCCGTGCACTCGTAACAAAGTTCACACGCGCTTAAATAAATGCAATCAACGCAATCGCGGCCGCGCGCAATATGTTCGCAATAATAACAATCCTGCGCGTCTCGCAAAAACCAGCTTAAATAAATATTTTTTGAACCGTAAATGTAATCGGAAAAAGCGCAATTGTCTGCAGTACGGCTGGAAATCGCGTTATGAGGGCGTGAAAAACATAGTTTTTTGAATTCAGCGTAGAAATCCATAGATTAGCTTGTAGCTTGTAGCTTGTAATTTTAGCCTTGTTAATACGACCTACAAGCTATTATATCATTGGTTCCGCAAATTTTTGTTCAATCGTTTGAGCGAGCTCTTGATCTTCTTCCGACGCTCCTTCGTCCCATTTTTTCAGATCGGCTTCAACTTCTGCGCGCGGTTTGGCATATTTTGCGCGCGATTGATCTATAATTTCTTTGGAATAATTTTCTTTTGGCGCTGAAACGGTTATTGTGCGACCCGAAAACGCATCACGCAATTCTCCGTCAACAGACATTTTAATATAAAATTCACGAACACCAAGATTTATAATGTCGCGAACTTTAAATATCGGTGTGTATTCATTTTCAAGGATAGCCGCATCTTCCGCTCCAACACGGAAATTAATGATTGTGCCGACGTTGCCGAACGCCGTTGTGCGTATTAAATGCGTTAACTGGCCCATATATTGATGAGCCATTGTTAAATTCAAGTGATATTTGCGCGCTTCGGACAAAATTTCCGCGAAAGTATCGGTCGCAAAATATTGAAACTCATCGCAATATAAATAAAAATCCTTTCGCTCTTCTTCCGGAATCGCTGTGCGCGCCATCGCGGCTTGCTGGATTTTTGTAACGACCATTGAGCCCAAAAGCGCCGCATTTTCTTCGCCTAAATTCCCTTTGGAAATGCGCATAAAAAGGATTTTACCTTCATTCATTATCTTCTCAATATTTATTTTATTTGCGGCCTGACCGACTATATTACGAATCAAAGCGGTAGAGACGAATTGTCCGACTTTGTTTAAAATCGGCATAATCGCCTCATTGTCGAATTTCTCGCTCCAAGCGGCAAATTCATTTACCCAGAAATTTTTAATAACGCTGTCCTGGATACGCGCCACGATTTTTTGGCGATAATTTTTGTCCGAAAGCATTTTCAAAATGGAAAGCACGGTTGTATTCGGAGAGTCCAAAAGAGCGAGAGTCGTATAGCG
>JBBUCQ010000029.1:0-1274 GCA_038057715.1 Patescibacteria group bacterium
TGCGCGAAGGCGTTGCTCTGCGCGGATACAGCCAAAAAGATCCGCTTATTGAATATAAGCAGGAAGGTTTTCAAATGTTTGCTGAATTGATGGCTTCCATTAGAACAAATACTGCCAATACTTTATTTAAATTGGAATTCAGACAGCAAGTTGCGGCACCAACAATGAGAGAACGCAGGCCAATAAGAATGATGACGAATGAAGATCAGATTGAACGCGTGCTTGGAGGAGAAAGAAATTTGAAAGAAGAATTAAGCGAGAATCCGGTTGTTGTGAAAATGGGGGCGGGGAAACAGTCTTCGATGCCTTCTGCACCTTTGATAGGTAGAAATGAGCCGTGCTCGTGCGGAAGCGGGAAAAAGTATAAGAAGTGCTGCGGGAAATAGGTATATATAGGTATAATGCGGTTGTATGAAAAAAGAACATACAATTATCATTTATCAGGGGAAAACAGGAGCCATTGAACTTCGGGCAGATATGCTTGCTGAAACTTTTTGGGCAACGCAAGCTCAAATAGCCCAGATTTTTGATACTACTCCTCAAAATATAACGCTTCATATTAAAAATATTTTTAAAGAAAATGAGCTTTCTCAAGACTCAACTTGTAAGGAATCCTTACAAGTTCAAAAAGAAGGAGGTAGAACAGTTCAAAGAAAACAGAAGTTTTATAATTTGGATGCAGTTATTTCTGTTGGATATAGGATTAATTCTGTTGCCGGAACAAAGTTCCGCCAGTGGGCGACTAGAACCCTCCATTCTCACATTGTAGACGGCTATACCATCAATAAAAAGCGTCTCGCAAGAAATTACGATGCTTTTCTTAAGGTTGTGGAACAGGTAAAAGCGTTATTGCCATCGGGCGGCGCGGTGGATGCTGTAAATGCAATGGAGCTCGTGAAAATGTTTGCGAATACATGGCTTTCATTGGATGCCTATGACAAATCTAAATTACCAAAAACGGGTGCGACGAAACGGCAAGTGGAGTTTACCGCTGAAGAATTAAAAGAGGCATTGCAAAAATTGAAGCATGAACTTATAGCGAAAAGCGAAGCCACAAATATTTTTGGAAGTGAACGCGGAGGACAAAGCGTTGCCGGAATTATCGGCAATATTTTTCAAACATTTGACGGAAAAGATCTCTATCCTACCGTAGAAGAAAAAGCGGCGCACATTTTGTACTTCATGGTAAAAAATCATCCGTATGCTGACGGCAATAAACGCTCGGGTGCATTTGCTTTTGTTTGGTTTTTAAAGCAGGCGGGTATTTTGAATCC
>JBBUCQ010000030.1:0-5400 GCA_038057715.1 Patescibacteria group bacterium
ATTCCAACATTCGGATCAATCGTACAAAAAGGATAATTCGCGACATTTGCTTTTCTGCTCTTTGTTAAAGCATTAAACAGAGTTGATTTCCCTACATTCGGGAGGCCGACGATACCGATTTGAAGAGGCATAAAAGAAAATTTCTAATTGATCTAACTGATTCTAGAGCTCAAAGTCATAAACTCAAAGCTTTTATTTCTTTTAAGGTAAATTGCCCCTCCGCTGTGCGCGATTTTTCGTCCAAAGCCACATAAGTTAAATATGATCCGAGCAACGGACATCCGATTCGTGAAATCCTCCCGCACTCCCCCATTCCAACCGCTATAATTTCCCCGCCTTTTTGAGAAACTCTAGAAACAAGCTCAAATAGAACCACATTATCCGACCACTTTTTTGCGGATGTTGCGATTTTTACAATATCGGCGCCAAGCGCTTTAGCGCTTTTAAATATTTTCAGTAAATCCGGGAGCTCCGGCGTTTTATCCCAAATATGCTTTGAAATTATCAATTTCGCACCGTGTTTTCTGCAAACCTTTTTTAAATCGCCAACCAGCTTTTTATCAGTCCGGATCCCGCAATCAACCATTTTCGCGCCGGCCAAAACCGCATTTTTCAAAATCTCAATTCGCTCTTTTTCAGAACCTTTAAAATCCCCTCTCTCAATTTTTCCCCTGCAAACCGCAATAACGGGCGCTTTGCAATTTTTAATAAGTTTTCTCAAATTTGCCTCAAAATCAGACCCGCAAAATCTATCCAACCAAATTTCAAACAAAATTTCCGGCTTTTGTGGCACGGATTTCAGCAACAAAATGGCATTTTTAACCTGTTTTTCCGCCTCCTTTAGGCTTTTCACACGGATAGGAATACAAATCCTCATCTGAAAGTGTCAAAATATAATATGTAGAAGTCTGCCCGGGCAGACTTTATTCATTCAACCTACTTTGATTAGTCTACAACGCGTTCCAGAATCACCTTTTTATTTTTACAATCTATAATCGCTCTATAATCAAATTGGGATAAAAATTTAATTCCTGCCAGAGCATCACCATCTCCAATCATAACCTCCACATAATGATGCACGCCTTCCATGGATGCTAATGCGACTGCATATGGCATATCTATAATACTTCCGTCAGCCATTTTAGTCTGCATAACTGCCTGGGGATTTAAATTAAGATTTCGCGCTATCTCATAAGTCACTTGCAAATAACCTGTAAAACCAGTGTCAAGAATAATTGATAAAAGAATTAGCAAACATTTCAGCAAAATTAAAACCAATTCTAACCACATAAAAAACTTTATCCGGATGAGTGCTTCTGGCCACTTCCAAAGCTTCTAAGCTCGTTGATCCCAAATAGGTTTTTCCACTGTCAATTTCTATAGCCAAAAACTTACCATTTTTATTAGGCTCATAATCTTTTTTTATTTTTTCGTAAATTTTTTTGCCCTCTTCAGCTATTTTCTGAATATTTGCTTTATCTATAAGTAAATTAGTCATATATCTGTAGGAATAAATAGTCTCTAATCTGATTTTTTGCCACTTAAAACCCTTGACTTCCCTCTATTTTGTGCTATATTTATTACTCATTTTATCAATTTAACCTGTAAATTATATGAATAAAACTCTGGAAACAGCTCTACAATCAGTTCAGTCAACTGAACGCCAACCTGAAACAGCACGCCCATCAGGTGGCGTACCGTCTAATCTAAGGCACAGCGTAGCCGCAAGATTTGCCGCTTTATTGGCTGTTTTAGCTCCCGCTACATTAGCTACAGGTTGTGGCGAAGGCGAAGATGAAAAAGGCAAACCGTTGCCGCCTTCCTCTGTAGAAATTCCTGAATGCCAACAACCGGAAAATTTAGATGCTCCGGCACCATGTGTAGAACCTTTAGAATATCTATGGGAAGGTAATCGTTTAACAGTGAATTTTGATGTGCCGGAATATGATGAATTTTGTCTAAACCCTCTTAAAATCACAGTTCTCGGCGATACATGGACCGATAAAGGCGACGGAACTACCGATTTAAACCCAATGCAAGAACTGGAAGGAGTAAAGTGGGTAAGTGAAAGCGATGGCAATCCAAAAACTCCGGATGATTTTATAACAGCAGAAGTACCTCACGGTAGCGATTTAACCGGTTTTGCGATTCTAACAGAAGACGCCAGAGGAGAGCAATGTGTATCAGATTCGGTTGCCACAAGCACAGCGCCTTTGACAAATCCCGGATCAAAACCATTATAACTACGAAAATCCCTTCAACCTTTTGAGAAGGGATTTTTTGAAATTTATTTTTCTATCTCCACCTTCACAACAACCTCCCCCTTCTCCCCTTCAGCCAAACTCACACCGTCAGGCAAAACAATTTTTACTTTTTTCTCAAAACTTGCAGAAATTCCTTTCATTTCTATTTTTTCCGTAGACAGCGTTTCCAGCTTACTTAACGCCCCTTTCAACCCTTTCACATTTATAACAAGCGGATCTATCACTATATTTTTAACCACAATATTTCCCGTAGAGCCGGGTTCATCCGTCGCTACACCCAAATCCGCTTTTACTCCAACTTGTTTAAAAGATTCGGTTTCAATAATTTTCAAAAATATGGAAATATCTTCGGTTTTAACTTCAACCCCCTCCAAAATTTTCCCGTCACGATCGTAAATTTTCACCGTTGCGCTTTTTTCTTGATCTTTATCTTCCGTACCGTCCAATTTAATTTCCGCTTTAACGTTCGCTATGCGTTTCAAAACGCTTTGCGCACCCGACACCGTAGCAACCGTTGCGGAAAGCCTTGAAGATTTTATACTGAATCCATGGGCAGGTTCGCCTTTTATGGAAGCCTCCAAAGAAACCAGTTTTTCTTCAACAGGCTCAAGTTCAACTTCAATTTCGCTTGGCTCAATTTTTAAAACACTGACGCTCGGATTTTTTGAAGTAACAAAAACAGAAACATTACGCATACCCGCCCCCGCACTTTTTAAATCAATATAAGCTTCAAAATCTCCGGCTGAAAGAGTTTTTAAAGCAACAGTTTCATCCGCGCGTAGCATTAAGCTGACACTGCCGATTTCGCTTGCCAAAGCCAAATCCTCCGCTTGATTAAAAACATGAACAGGCACTGCATCCGGCAATTTATAAAAAGTATTTTCCATACTGACCACAAAAACCCAGAAAATCGCGGCGAAGACCAAAGCCAGAATTTTAAAACGCAGATTTTTTAATATAGAAAACATATGATTTATTTTTTCTTAAGCTTGCTGAAAAATTTCTTGGGCGCAAAAATTTCCGTCAAAATATTGCCTGCGCGTTCTTGAGTTATATTTTCCTCAATGTTGCCGTCAAACACATAAGAAACCGTTCCTCTCTGTTCCGAAATCACCAAAACGCGCGCATCAGTGGCTTCCGAAAGCCCTAAAGCGGCTTTGTGTCTTGTCCCGAATCTATGTCCGTATTCTTTGAATGAATGAGGCAAAACGCATCCTGCCGCAATAATCCGACTCTGATCAATAATAACCGCTCCGTCATGCAAAGGACTTTCGTGTGAAAAAACCGAAATCAAAAGTTCTTTTGAAATGCGCGAATAAAGATCAATACCTGTATCAATATATTCCTTTAAATTAACTTCTCCGCGAAAAACAATAAGACCTCCGATACGGCGACTGGCCAATTCAAAACATACTGAAATTATTTCGCTCTTTAAAAAATCAATTTCTTTCGCTTCTTGCGCGAGAAAAAATTTTGTGCGACCCAGTTTTTCGAGTCCTCTGCGCAATTCTTGCTGAAAAATAATCGGGATGGCAACCAATATAACCGTCAAAAGGCGATCAAGAAGCCAACCGACAGCGAGCAAATCAAAAAATCGACTGACTGCAAACAGGAGAGCTAAAAGAATAAGACCGAGCAAAATATTGCTGGCGCGAGATCCCCTAAAAATCATCATAATCCAGTAAAAAAGAATCGCGACAAGCAAAATATCAATGGCAATCTGAAACGGAGAATATTGAAAAACATTCAGATTTTCCCAAAAATTCCTTGTTGCTTCCGTAATTACAAGAATAAATTGCGCAAATCCTCTACTAAAAGCATTAATCATAAAAATTCAATTTAGCTCGGCTTAAACTTAAAATTTAAAAGGGAAAATTACAAGGTAAAATTTGAGACTATCAGGGGGAAGTATACAGCACCATAGATTTGACAGACTTTCAAGTCAATATGGTTTTAGGTTTTGAAATTTCGTGGTAACATTACTTAATATGCTGAATCTACCTAGGGTTGACAGCTTTAGCAAAAGGTTTTACAATAATACATTGCGCTATTTACACTGGAGAAGTATTTTAATCATCAGAATCTATTTGTTATCTGGATTTTGAACTTTTTATCTTATGCTTCTTCAAATTTTCACCGACGGCAGTTCTCTCGGTAATCCCGGACCGGGAGGCTTTTGCGCAATTATAAAGAGCGGATCTAAAACGTTTATTATAAAAGGAGGAGAAAAATATACCACTAATAATAGAATGGAAATGTCCGCCGTAATCGCGGGACTTTACTGTGTGCACAAAAAATTCCCCAATGAAAAGAAAGTGGAAGTTTTTTCAGATTCCAGCTTGGTTATTGAAACGATGAGACGTGGCTGGAAACGCAAAAAAAACGTTGATCTCTGGGCAAAACTGGATATGGCCGTTTCTAAATTTAAAGAAGTCTCATGGAATTGGATACGCGGACACGCGGGGCATAAAGAAAACACGCAAGCTGACGAAATTGCCGTTGCCGAAGCGAAAAAACAGAAAAAGAAACTGGGTAAGCGCTGAAAAATCTCCACAAAATGTAGTTACAGAATAGCTTGACAATATGTCTAGGCTAAATGTATCATTATAGTATGAATACTAATTTAGATACTTTTGGCGATGCATTTTATGAAATTCGGGCAGGGCTAAAAACGCCTGTTTTGGTAACATCAAAAAGAGACGATATTTTACGTCCCCTTTTTCAAACCGTTATAGCTGTGTCAGGATTGGAAGAAAATACCGAACTGAACGAAACCGTACTGCAAGCTGTACTGCAACGCAAATTACCTTCGCATATAAAACAACTTATTAAAGAACGTTTAGCCGAAGCGGGCATTTCAAACTAAACTGGTAATCTTTTGCACCAAAACTTCTTTTGACTGGAATCCGACAAGCCGGTCAACTTCTTTTCCGTCTTTTAAAAATATAATTGTCGGAATCCCCGTTACGCCAAATTTCCCGGGAGTTTGCGGGCTTTCGTCCACATTCATTTTCCCCATTTTCACCTTGCCCTCATAACTTTTTGCGACTTCTTCAAGAATGGGCGCCATCATGCGGCACGGCCCGCACCACTCGGCATATAAATCAACGACCGCAAGACCTTTTCCTGTTTCCTC
>JBBUCQ010000031.1:0-10213 GCA_038057715.1 Patescibacteria group bacterium
GGCAGAAGCCAGAATTTTTAATTAAAATGCAGGTATACTTGCTATTTTAGATATATATATAGTATACTATAAACATGAACTACGCACGCACAATTTTTACCCAACTACACGAGAATATAGGCAAAAAACCTATATTGGTACTTTATGGTGCACGGCAAGTTGGAAAAACCACTTTAATAAAATCTATTTTGGCGAGGTTTTCCAATACGTTATATTTGCAAGGAGACGACCCCAAGGATGCCATATTGCTTGAACGCAGATCAGCTAAAGAACTTTCGGAACTTGTGTCGGGATATGAATTGGTAGTGATTGATGAGGCTCAAAGAGTAAAAGATATTGGCATTACACTCAAGCTCATTGCTGACAATGTAGAATCCGTGAGAGTTATTGCCACCGGATCATCTTCTTTTGAATTGGTCAATAAATTAAATGAGCCACTGACGGGGAGAAATCGTAAGTTCTATTTGTATCCATTATCAATCAAAGAAGTAGTGGTCGCGTATGGCAAGGTGGATGTGGGCAAAAAACTTGATTCTTATATGACATTTGGCATGTATCCCGCCATAGTTAATGCCGAATCCCGCGAAGACAAAGCGATTCTTATAAGAGAATTAGCGGGGGATTATTTGTTTAAAGATTTATTTTTATTCGGAGATATACGCAACTCCTTTGCTTTTGAAAAATTAGTTAAGCTCCTCGCTTTGCGCATAGGGGGCGAGATATCATATACCGAGCTTGCGAAAGAAGCAGGTGTGAGTAGAGATACCATATACAATTATATAAATTTACTTGAACAGGCATTTATTGTTTTCCGTCTAATGCCACTATATACCAATAAAACAAAAGAAATTAATAAAAGCCATAAAATATATTTTTATGACGTCGGAATAAGAAATGCACTCATAGGAAACACTGATCCTATAGACATTAGGCCGGACAAGGGGGCGATATTTGAGAATTTTTTTATTGCCGAAAAAATAAAAGAGCGTGCCTATGGTGTACGTTCGAGCGATATACATTTTTGGAGGAATAGACAAGGATCCGAAGTGGATTTTGTTGAATCAATAAATCCAAGCAAAGAGATTTTTGCTTATGAATGTAAACGGAAAGAAAAAACCACCGTCCCCGTTTCGTTCAAAACGGCATATCCCCACGCTCATTTTGAATGTATAACCACGGAAAATATCGTTTCTCATTTTATTAATTAAGAAACCACGCTCCCTGCCGCGCTATTTGCTTCCGCAATTTTTTCCTTGCTGATATTTTCGCCGAGCATTTTTACGCATTCCCGAAGTTCATCAAACCAATTCAGCCCGAGGTTTTCAATTCGTATCCGCAATCTTGTCCCGCTCACAACCCATTTTGGATTATGCGAAAGCATATAAACGATATTCCCCGGCTTTACGTTTTTACTCATAAAAAGAATTATCTGCTTGCTGTTTTTCATGTGAATATTTTCAGCTTTCACAACCGTGAGCCCCGCTTTTTTGGCAAACATTTTCATCTCAATCACGCGGAATAAATTAATAACTTCTTTCGGCATTTTTCCGAAATCTTCAACAACATCATCTTTCAACCCTTCCAAATATTCCGAAGAATCCGCCGCCGCCATGCGCTGATAAATATTAATTTTGTCTTTTGAATTTGTGATGTAATCATCCGGAATATATGCCGCAATTGGCAATTCTATGGCCACCTCCGGCTCTTGTTCGGTCGTTTCCGTGGTTTTACCCGCCTGCAAATCTTCAACGGTTTTATTGAGCATGCGTATAAAGTGGCTCGCACCGACCACGTTGATAACGCCGTGTTGATTAACACCCAAAATATCGCCCGCTCCGCGAATTTCCAAGTCCTTCATGGCAATTTGAAACCCGGAGCCAAGTTCGGACGCTTCCACTATCGCGCGCAAACGTTTTTTCGCATCCAGTCTTAATCGTTGCGCATGATACAAAAAGTACGCGTATGCCTGTGTTTTACTTCTACCTACACGCCCGCGAAGCTGATAAAGCTGTGCCAGCCCGAATTTTTCCGCATTATTCACAATCAAAGTATTGGCGTTCGGAAGATCTATCCCGTTTTCAATAATCGTAGAGCTAACAAGTACATCAAATTTATGATCCTTGAAATCCATTATTCTTGTCTCCAATTCTTTACTCGAAAGTTTCCCGTGCGCTACGCAAAACCGCGCTTCCGGTACAAGCGCGCGCAAGCGTTCGGCGATTGAATCTATCGTTTGCACGCGATTATGCAAAAAATAAATTTGCCCCGCGCGTTTTATTTCTCGCAAAATCGCTTCGCGTATAAGATCATGCGAATATTTGCGGACTTCCGTAATAACCGGCAAACGTCCCGGAGGAGGAGTTGTAATGGTGGAAATATCGCGCAATTTATTCAGACAAATATTCAGCGTTCGTGGAATTGGGGTCGCGGTCAGCGTCACAATGTCCACTTCCGTACGCATTTGTTTAAACTGCTCCTTTTGCTTCACCCCAAATCTCTGCTCTTCATCCACAATCACCAGCCCCAAATCCTTAAACTTAATATCCTTCTGCAAAAGGCGATGCGTCCCGATAATAATATCTACCTCCCCTTTTACCATACGTTCCAGGGTTTCCTTTTGTTCTTTGTGAGACTTAAAACGCGACAGCATTTCAACCCTAATGTGAAATGGCTCCATTCGTTTTGTGAAAGATTTATAGTGCTGATCCGCCAAAATTGTAATAGGCGAAATCAGCGCAACTTGTTTTTTATCCATTACCGCCTTGAAAGCCGCGCGCATGGCAATTTCCGTTTTCCCGAAACCCACATCGCCGCAAACCAGCCTGTCCATCGGTTCGGCTTTTTCCATATCGCGCTTTGTGTCTTCTATCGCCTTAATTTGCCCCGGCGTTTCTTCGTACGGGAACGTTTTTTCAAATGCAATTTGCTCCTGCGTATCGTGCCCGAACGCCAACCCTCTTGCTTGTTTGCGTTTCGCGTAAAGCTCCAAAAGTTCGCGTGCAATTATTTCGGTTTCTTGGCGCACGCGCTTTGTTAATGTCGCCCATTCCGCAGAACCCAAACGCGTTAGCTTTGGCGCATCTTCTTCGGCACCGATAAATTTATTAATTTTATCAGCCTGATCAATCGGCACGAATAATTTGTCGTTTTCCGCATAGCCGAGCTGTAAATATTCCCGCGTTATGCCGTCTATCATCCTGCGTTCAAGTCCAAGAAAGCGCGCAACCCCGTGGTTAATATGCACAACCAGATCGTTCGGCTTTAACGAAGTTAAGAATTCCCAAAACACCCGTTGTGAAATTTTCTTTTGTTTTTCTTCGTGGAGATTTGCGATTTCTTTATCCGACACGATTAAGATTTTCCGATCGGACGACTGAAAAGAATCCGGCAAAACCTCCTCCTTCTCTAGCTGCACAATTCTGGCACCATATTTTTCGTCGTCCCGAAAAGCTTCCGCGCCCTCTTTAAAAATTACCTTTCTATCCAGCAATAGCGCCTTAATATCGGTCGCGTGTTTTGTAAAAAAACACATTTTCCAACCGGTGAGCGATTTTTCTTTCATGTCCGTCGCAAGATCAATCATATTTTGATATTTCAATACGGACATGTACCTCAAGCTACTGTGGTTTCCCGCGTCTTCAGGAAAGGACGTAAAAGCCATGTGTTTCACGGACTGCCGCTTCTTGGCGAAAATTTCGTCCCACGCTTCGTAGCACTCGTCCGTCACCTCCAGCTCGTCCTCCACCACCAACGCCTTGTCCTCAACGTATTGGAAAAAAGACTGTGTGGAAAACTCAATATTCAGCGGATATATGGATAATGTTTTTAGGTGGCGCTTTACGTCACCCGTGTCCTGCGAATACTCATAAATCGCGGAAATGGAATCATATTCAAATTCAACCCGCACAGGATATTCGGAGTTCGGCGGGAATATATTCAGTGTGTCTCCTTTCCCCAAATATGTTCCGCGCTCCAAATATTCATCGGACGAAACTTCGTAGCCTTTTGCAATAAATTTCTCAAAAGTTTCCACGGCCGATAATTTTTCTCCGAGTTTAATTTTAATGATTTCTTTTTTTAAAACATCTATGTCCGGCACGTGGCTCATCAGCTCGGTATACGAAGCGACAATTATTTTGTTGTCGTTTTCCAAGAAACTTTTCAGGCAATATAAAGCCTGCATTTTCCCTTTCCGCGAATCGTCTTTCGATATATCCAATCTTAAGACTTCGCGGTGCGGAGAAAACCATTCTTCGCAACACTTCGCGGCGGCCTCTCTTTCTTCGGCATCGTTCACTATCCACAAAATCGGTCGTTCTTCGGCAGAGCGTAATATGTCCGCCAAAATAAAAGACTTTGATGCAAAATTTCCTGCGCCGGAAACACCTATGTGTTGGTTTTTTTGAAAACCCTGAAGTACGGAATAATTCTGTACTTCAGGAAAAATACTAATGAGTTCTTGCATTCCCTAAACCTTAAGCGGCATTATTATATATAAATAATCATCCTTTTTTGAAGACTTTACAACCACCGGTGTCAGTTTTTCGTCCATTTCTATATTCACACTTTCCTTGAGCCTGCCGAGAACGTCCAAGAGATACTGTGAATTAATGGCGACCTTGTTGTTTTCTCCTTGGATTTTTATGTCAATTTCCGCCTTTTCTTCACCAACCCTTGTTTCGTCTGTAGAAATTTGAAGCTTCCCGTTGTTGGTTACCGTTAGTTTTATACTGTTATTGTTTTCTTTCGCAAAAAGGCTGACGCGCTTTGTCGCCATAACCAAATGGGTAACATCAACTTCTATTTTTGTGCGCGTTGCCTTTGGAATTATTTTCTCATAATCCGGGAACTTACCCTCTATAAGCCTTGAAATTAACTCCACCCCATTAACCGAAAACAATATTTGGTTTTTTGATATATTAACTTGTACGGTTTCTTCTTCGTATCCGGCACCGAGAATTCTGCTCAACTCAAGCATTGTTCTAACGGGGACGATACACTCTACTAGTTTTTCTGTTTTTTTAGTAAGCTTTGTTTTCTTCTCCGCTAAACGGAAACTGTCTGTTGCGACAGCTTTTAGTGTATCTTTTTCCGCTCTAAAATAAACACCGGTCAATATTGGTCTTGTGCTTGTTGTTGCGGCTGAAAAAACAGTACGGTCTACGGTTTCGGCTAAGTCTTTTGCTTTTAATTCTATTGTGGTGTCTTTTTCTATTTTTGGAATAAGGGGAAACTCGTCCGGTGAGATTCCTTTTATTTTTGTTTGTGATGATTTAGATTTTAAACTCAACGTCATCCCGTCGTCTAGTTTCATCTCAATTTCGTCGTCTTCCAAAAAGGCGACGTAGCTTGTGAGAAGCTTTGACGGAACGGTTATTGCCCCTTCGTTTTTAACGTCCGCCGGAATAGAATAACTTATTGCTATCTCAAGGTTTGTTGCCGAAAAAAACAATTTTTGATCAACCGCCTTTATTAAAATATTATTAAGAACGGGCAGGGTTGTAGAAGAATTAACGGCTAAGCCAACGATCCCGAGTGCGAAATTTAAATTTTTCCTGGAACAAGTTAAACGCATAAATCAAAGTTATTATACTTAAAACCCCTACTAAAACAATATAATATAAATATATATATTTAATTGATGTTGTTGAAGGGGGGTTGTGAAATGTTCATTAATGTTGTTTTGTAATATTTAATACTAGCAAGTTCACTATTTCAAGTAAACAAAAACCAAAACCGGTCGCATATATAAAAAAATTATTCATCAACCCAACCAAGAAACCCAACAAAAAGTATGTGGTTGTTTAATTATACCAAAGAATCCGTACTCATAATAATTATTTCCAAAGTCAAACAAGCGGTATAAAACCATAAACCAACACAAAACAAACCGTATAAAAAATTAGTTTTTACGCCAACAACAATATGTTCAAAACCTGTGCAGTTCCGGTATAAAACAGTTCAACAACCGTGATTTACAGGTTAACTAGTTTTCGAGATATTCCCCAAATAACCCCGGGCACTAGGCGGGGGTCTAAAACTTCAGCCCAAATAAAAAACGGTTTTAGACGGGATTCGTCCGTGTTTTTTGTTTTTGCACCTATTGTTAGCGAAGTTATCTACACCTCCGAAATAACAGGTAGAACCAGCGGGTGTCTTTCCAGCTTTTTGTGCGAAAACCTATCCAGAGAACCCCTTATAAATGCCTTTATTTCTCCTCTCCCTCCTTGGGGCATGCGGGCAACGGCCTCGTCATATGCCTTTCTGGCTACGGCTATAGCCTCCTTTGTAATCTCCAAAGATTCCTTCATATATATAAAACCGCGCGAAATAATATCAGGATCCTTAATAAGCTTCTTTGTTTTCGCATCAACCGCAAACAAAACCACCATCATTCCATTTTCCGCCATTGTCTGGCGATCCATAATAACTTGAGCTCCAACATCCCCGATTCCCTTTCCGTCTATCATAATATAATTTGCAGGCACCTTCTCGTGGGTCTTGTGGGCTTCTCCTCCAAAAACCTCCATAACATCGCCATTTTCCACAATTATTACGTTCTTTTCGGACATACCAAGCTCGCGCCCGATAGAACCGTGAGCCTGCCTCATATAAAGTTCGCCGTGAACCGGAACCAAATATTTCGGCCTAACAAGATTTATCATCAACTTAAGATCTTCGCGCTGTGCGTGGCCGGAAGTGTGCACGTCCATTATCTGATTAAAAATTACATGAGCGCCAAGACGGACAAGATCGTTTATCACGGTATAAATAGAGCGTTCATTTCCCGGTATCGGCGAAGACGACAAAACAACAGTATCCCCTTTTTTAATTTGCACCTGACCATGGTCGCCGAGCGCCATGCGGGTTAACGCGGACATCGCCTCTCCCTGTGCTCCTGTGGTTAAAATTAAAACATGTTCATCTTTCATTTTTCCTATTTTATTTATCGGATGAACCATGCCCGGCGGCACTTTTAAAAACGCAAGTTGGCGTGCTATTTCAACGTTGCCAATCATACTTCTGCCGGATAGAAAGACTTTTCTATTATAAATAGCCGCCGAATTTATAATTTGCTGGATTCTGCTAACCAATGAAGCGAAAGAGGCTATAATAATGCGACCCTTCGCCAATTTTATTATTTCGTGGATATTTTCACCGATCTTTTTTTCTGACATCGTAAAGCCCGGTTTAAGCGCATTTGTGCTATCCGAAAACAGCGCTATTACATTTTGAGAGCCGAGTCCGGCAATTTTCGCGTAATCCGCCGGAGCTTGAAACACGGGAGTGTAATCAAATTTAAAATCGCCGGTATGAACCACCGTCCCCGCAGGCGTACGAAGAATAACGCCAACACCGTCCGGAATGCTGTGGTTGACCCTGAACCAATCAATTGTAAAACTACCGACTCGCATTTGTTTCGTCGGATCTATTTCGTACATGCGAACTTTTTTCTCAAGATTAAATTCCTCCAATCTTTTTTTAATAAGCCCCGCAGTGAGTTTTGTCGTGAATATAGGGGGGAAATTCAGTTTTGGAAGGAGATAAGGGATTGCGCCAATGTGGTCAAGGTGGCCATGAGTAATTAAAACTCCGCGGATGCGGCTTTCTTTACCGGCGAGATACGAAATATCCGGGATTACATAATCAATACCGAGCATATCTTCCTCGGGGAATTGCAGTCCCATGTCAACAATCACTATGTCTTGGTCGTATTCAAAAACCATCATGTTTTTGCCGACCTCGTCCAGACCGCCAAGCGGAATTATACGCAAAGATTTGAATTTGCGTGGAGGTTGGGGCGCTTGTTTTATCGGATTTACCTTAAAAGGTTTTTTGAATTGCGGCTGTCCGTGGCGTGCAGGCGGCGGAATCCCCGCAAATTCTATTTTCCCGCCCGCGGCTCCGGCGATGTTGCCACTTATCCATTTATCCAGTTTTTTATTTAAGTCATCTTGCATGATTATAGTATATCAGTTTTAGACAAAATATGCGGGCTATTGTATTCTTATGGGCGTTATGAAAATTGCAGTCGTCGGCTACGGAGTGGAAGGGAAATCGGTTGTAAAATATTTCGGGAAAAGGAAACACGAAATAACCATTTGCGATATTAACGGCGAAATTGCGAAACTGCCGGAAGCGAAAAGCCGCAATTTTTCATGGAAGGTGGGGCCGCACTATTTAAATAATTTGGGCGGTTTCGATTTAATTTTTAGAAGTCCGGGAATTCCTTATTTAAAGCCGGAATTTAATGCCATACGTTCGCAACTCACGAGCGCTACTAAATATTTTTTCGAAAAGTGCCCGTGTCCGATTGTCGGGGTGACGGGGACGAAAGGGAAAGGGACGGTGTCCAGTTTAATATATGAAATGCTTCGCCGTGTAGAGGGGGGCAGTGGCGGGCAGAAAATAAACAGAGTTTTTCTCGGCGGGAATATTGGCGCGTCTCCGCTTGATTTTTTGGACGAGCTTAAGCCGGGGGATCTGGTGATTTTGGAACTTTCCAGTTTTCAGTTGCAGGATTTAAATAAAAGTCCTTTTATCTCGGTTGTGCTCGGGATCAGCGAGGATCATTTGGACCATCACAAAGATTTAGATGAATATATTGAGGCGAAAAAGAATATTGTTAAATTTCAGGGGACGGCGGATTTTGCGGTAATTGATGCGGATAATGAGGTTTCAAATTCTTTTGCAAAAGACACGAAGGCGAAAATTTTCAAGGTCTCTTTAGAATCGCTGATCGGCGACGGCTGTTTTATAAAAGTCGGTAAATTAATTTTTAAACGCGGAGAAACGGGCGTAATTTTTGGAGAAAAAAACAGAGTCGGTTTAATCGGCGAACATAATTTAAAAAATATTTTAGCGGCGGGAGCGGTTGCAAACTTGCTTGGCGTACCGGTTAATATTATAGAAAAAGCTACGCGCGAATTTAAAGGACTTCCGCACAGGCTTGAACTTGTCGGTGAAAAAAATGGAGCAAAATTTTATAACGATTCAGCTTCAACAAATCCTTCTACGACAATTGCGGCTTTACGCGCGTTTAATACTCCAACAATTTTAATCGCGGGAGGGTCTGAAAAAAATGCAGACTTTTCTCCCTTGGGTTTAGAAATTGCAAAAAGAAAAAATATAAAAACGGTAATTCTAATGGGGCAAACGCGCGGAAGAATTGAAAGCGCGATTGAAAAAGCTTGCGCAAAATCTCCGCGACCGGATGCACCGCTTGAACTTATTGGAGCGGATTCATACATGGAAGCTTTTATGGTGGCGAAAATGCTGGCGACTTCAGGCGACGTTGTGCTTCTCTCCCCCGCTTGCGCGAGTTTTGATATGTTTAAAAATTACGCGGAACGCGGAGATTTATTTAGGAATTTTGTTTTGGATGCAAATTGAATTTATTCCGCAAATAGAAGTCATGCCCGGGCAGACATAAAGCGTAACAATAAAGCATATTCGTCAAATCCCGAATCGATTCGGGATAGGCGACAAAATTTAACCTGTAAAGTTACCCACGTGGGTGAATAAAACAGCTTTTTTGAACTTAGACAAATGCCTCTTGACAAATACGGTCTTAACAGTTAAGCTAAAAACCATTTTAATTTTTTAACAAACAATAATTATGGGAACAGATATAAAAGAAGAAGGAACGCCTGATGTGGTAGCGGATTCCGCCGATGAACAAGCTACGCCGGCAACACCTCCAAATGCAACAGAAGTAAAGCGAGCTGGCATGACTTTTCGCGTATTACTTCGGGGAATCTCTGAAATTGACCTATGGATTAAGGCAGGTCATACACCGGCATGTTTTGGGCTTACGGGAGATTCAGCGGCGTTAACGGATTTATTTGTAAGCGGTAGCAATATCATTCCGGACAAATTGAAGGATGCCGCCAGGCTTATTAAAGGTTGTGCGGGATGTACAGAAGTGCTAAAAGCTACGACTGAAGACATGGGTGGCACATTGCCAAAGGCATGGGAGGAGTTAGAGCCTGCGAAAACGGAAAGCTTGCCGGAAGGAGCGGAAGGATCGGACGAAAGTGGCGAGTAAGCTTTTGGAAATCAGTGCATGGAGTACATATCAAATTTACTGTTTTCCAAATACCATTTCTCTCTATCCAGCCAGTGCTCAGATAGTGGTCTGCCGGTTTTGCTTTTATAATATTCTAAAAATTCATTCACAAACTCATCATAGTTTTCATAAGATCTTTCTCCT
>JBBUCQ010000032.1:0-10708 GCA_038057715.1 Patescibacteria group bacterium
GCCCGCAAAGTTTAAATGCAAATTCAAAAATAGTATTAAAACCTTTTTTCTCATACAACCTCCTGCGATTTACTTCCGGCAAAAGTCCGATAAATTTTTGCCGCCACATCCGCGCCGCTGTCCCATAGTATTGGCATTTTGAGTACAGTTCTTTGTCGGATAAATTTCCGGGCGCAAATTGCATAGATTGAGGGATTGGCTTGGTCGGGTTTGGAATCGGATTAGTTTGTCGCGCTCCGGATGAAGCATCTTGCCCCCGCACCGGATTAGCTTGCCGCATTTTGAACGGAATATTTGAACTTTGCATAAAATTCTATAAATTAAATAATATGAGTATCTCTATAGATACATACTACTTTTCCCACCACGGAAATCAACAATTTTGACTTGAAAAATCCCACAAAAAGTTGCAAAATCACCACGGTTTTGTGGCTTAAGTAAGCCGAAAACAGCACACCTGAAATTTTACAAACCGCCGAAATCCAGCGTGGGTTAAGAGATGTATATAATGTACCATTATATACATCTTATACGAATACGATCGCCGTCTGCGCAAAATAAATTGCGTTGTGTTGAAATATACATTTGCCGTTTTTAAACGTCCGCCGCCCATACAAAACAAAGCGAATTATGTTGAAATATATCGTATCTATTGTTTAATACACAGACACACTGGCCGCCGCGCGCTAAATTTCCTTCAACGCATTCACGGCCGCATCTTGTTCCGCTTTTTGCTTGCTGGAACCCGTTCCCTTCGCAAGCATCTTTTCTCCTATATAAACTGCAACTTCAAAAATCTTATTATGATCGGGTCCGCTTTCGCTTAAAACCGTATAAACCGGAGTAACACCGTGCTTGTCCTGCGAAAATTCCTGCAAATGAGACTTTGAATCAATGTGCAAACCTTTTTTCAAAATCTCCCCCAGATTGGTAAGAATATAACGGCTGATAAATTTATGAGCCGCAGTAAATCCCCTATCAAGATAAATAGCGCCGATTAAAGCTTCCAAAGTATTCGCCAAAAGATAATTTTTTTCGCGACCGCCGCCTTTTTCCTCTCCTCTGCTCAATTGAAGATATTTGCCAAGCCCCATAGCACGACTGACTTCCGCAAGATGATTTCCCTTAACCAAAGCTGAACGAAAATTCGTCAAACGTCCCTCTCCCTCTTTCGGAAACTCCTTATATAAAAATTCCGTTGTCACAAGCTCAAGTACCGCATCGCCAAGGAACTCAAGCCGCTCATTATCTTCTATTTTTTCACGTTTATGTTCATTAACATACGATTTATGCACAAAAGCCGTTTCAAACAGAGAAAAATCTTTGAAACTTATTTTTATCTCGCGCAAAAGCGCTTTAAGCGGGTTATTTGGCTTTGAAAATAGCATTTAAAACACCGTTAACGAATTTTTGGGAAGCGTCGCTTCCGAAAGTTTTTGCAAGCTCTATCGCTTCATCAATCGCAACAACAGCTGGCACATCTCTTGAGTGCAACATTTCAAAAATCCCTATTTCAAGGATTGCTCGATCAATGGGCGCAATCTTGTCTACAGGCCATTCCGGAGCATATTTTTTTATCAGTCCGTGTATTTCTTCTCTATGCTTTAAAACTCCTTTCAAAAGTTCAAGGGCAAAACTTAAATCTGAAATCTTGCCTTCAAACTCTCCTGCTACATATTTCAGAATGGCTTCCGGCTCGCCTCCGTGAAATTCATAAGCAAACAAAGTTTGCATTGTTATTTCCCGACCTTCATGGCGCGAACTTGGCATAAGATTAGGAGGTAGGAAGTAGCTGGTAGGTTGTAGGTTTTAAAAGAGCAGCCTTGCCCCGCCTTGCGGGGTCAGATGTCGTTCTTACGCTTTTATCTTTGTAATCTTCGCGACCTCTTTTTCCATATTCATAACCGATCTTCCGCGAAACTGCCCGCAACTCGGACAAGCTTTTTGATTAAGCTTTGGATTTCCGCAGTTAGGACACGGCAGAACGTTTACGAAATTTCTAATCTTCTTATATTTTTTGCCGACAAAAGAAGCATAACGCATTGCTGTGCGCGACTGGGAAACTTTCTTTTTGGGTACCGGATGTTTTGCCATTAGTGCGAATTAAAATATATTTAGCGTGTAAGAAATTTAAATGGGGATATTATCTTCTTGTCGTCGTGCTTACATAAACAACTTTCCTCATTCAGATCAACCCCGCACTTATCACACAACCCCTTACAGCTTTCAGAGCATAACGGAATTGCCGGAAAATGCAAGAGCAATTCCTCGTGAACCATATCGGTCAAGTCTATTTCATTTTTATCTTTATTCACGGAAAACGCATCTTCTCCCTCCTGTAAATCGCGAACAGGCAAATCAATAATAAATTCCCTTTCTACGCAAGGCACCAAAATCTTACACGGAATTTCTTTTAAACATCTGCTACAAACGGATGAAGATTCCGCGCTCAAATTACTGATCTGCACACTTATCTCGTGCGGCAGTTTTAAAAATTGCACATCAAAAACAAGATTTCCTTTTAATTTAAGATCGCTTTCACCCCCAAAGTCCACTTCCTCATCAACAGTGAAGTTTATTGTCGCGCCATCATGTTTTGACAGCAATGAGCCGATCGGAAAATTCAGCATAGCGCGCCCATTCTAAAGCTTTGCCGCTTCCGAATCAACAAGACTTTGGATCAAATTTACAAGTATTAAACTCAATTTCCATTTCGAAACGACCGATAAAATTTTCCGCAATATCAACGTATTTAACAGCATCACCCCTTTCCACCGCAATATCATTCATTAAAGCATTGCCTTCTAAAACACATGCATCCATCTTAAATCTCGCACAATCATCAACAACCGATTTTAAGATACCAACCAGCTCTTTTTTAAGCACTTCCGGTTTGGCATTCAGTAATTCCTGCTTCTGATCCACGGTCAAAATTGAAGCCTGAAAATTAAACTCGTCGCCAACGCTGGGCGCTAATCCAAAAACAAGAACAAGTGCCAAAACCGCTGTAATCGGCCAACGCAATTTATTACTGTGATTGTGGTGGTCGCGCTGACGAAACAGTCTATATAGATTTATACTGCGCGCATGCCCTGCGCTTCCTTTTCTGTAAACTCCGCGTCGTTCCATATGTGTTTTTGTTATTTATTAGATTGTAATATTATACCATAACCAGAAGGCGCCCGCAAGAGTCTTGGGACGCCTTCTGTAAATCTTCCTGAAGGAAAATTTACTCAACTTCTTCTTCTAACATAAAATCTCCTTCCTCAAACTTATCATTAATACGACTCAATACGCCTTTTAACACGCTCAAAGTCTTTTTCTTTGAAACGCTCGGATTCATAAATAAATCCTCAAGATCGGCAAATTCACTTTCGCAATCTATTTCCGTGGCATTACAGAAATTTTCAATCTGAATGGCGAAAGCCGCCGCCTGTTGCTTCAATTTTTTAGCTGACCTTACTTTAGTTAAAGCATCAAGAGCTTTTGTTAAAGCATCCAACTGTTCGCCTTCGTCATCCGTAGTATCAACGACCGGGATTTCCAATTTAAATTTACCTTTAGTTGGCAAGTATGAACCAAACTGGCTAATGGAAGATTTTTGGAATTTACTCATATCCCATGTAGATGTCTTGCCCGTTGTTTGCATCCAATTTTCAGCATTATTGTTTGCCGGTTGCTGTGGCTGACCACCTTTATTGGATCCCTGTTTTTGTGACTGTTGATTCCATTGATCCGATCCAAAATCCTCTCCTCCCTGTTTGGAATATTGTGATTTGGACGGCTGTTTAGAAGTCTGCTTTTTAGTCGGCTGTTGGCTCCATTGATCTTCCATTACAGCTCCTTCCTCTCCCAATGATTCTTGAGAAGTCTGGCTTTGTTGTTGTTTAAGTGCCTTTATCATCTCTAACATCTCTGCTTTTTCTTTATCTTGTTGTTTTTTAGTACCACTTTCCAGTTTCATTGCTTCAATCATTTTTTTCAGATCGGCGATTGTGGCAGAATCATCGCTAATTGCATTTTGCAATTTTGAAGCATTTTGATCAGACATTTTACTGTCATACTGTTGCATAAAATTTTCCGTGCTGGTAGAAAAATCATTTGCTACGCCTTTGCCTTGGCCCGGAAAACCGCTTTGTACACCCTGGCCCTGACCCGGAAAACCGCTTTGTACGCCTTTACCTTGACCCGGAAATTGGCCTTGCTGACCTCCCATTCCAGGAAATTGACCTTGCTGGCCTCCCATTCCAGGTTGGCCTTGCTGACCCCCTATTCCAGGTTGTTGCATAATATTTCCTCCCGGTGGCGGCATATTACCTCCTGGCGGCGGTTGCTGCATATCACCCCCAGGTGGAGGCATCATTCCACTTGACGGTGGTGGCGGCGGCATATCTCCTCCCGGCGGCGGCGCAAATTGCGCCAAAGCCGGCACAACTGCCACAAGAGTTAAAACGAGCCCTGCTCCCACAAGAAAATGTTTCATTTCTGAAACCGCTTCCGTGAATACTTTTTTGTGTTTTCCCATATATTTGTTTTGGTTAAAAAATAAATTTTGTTTTATCTTATTTAGATAGGTACGATTTTATGTCATATTTATTTTTCGGGTTAAAGAATAAAAAAATCAAGAAATTATTTTAACGAATTAAAAACCTCTCCAAAAGATTCAAGTGCCGCAACAGTGCTCTCGTAAGCGACTTCATGATCTTTCGCTTGTAATGCCTCCCCTATTGGTTCCGATAATTCAGCCACAAATACGTCACAATTAAAAGCACCTTCGTCTAAATCCGCTTCGTCATCTCCGGAACTTATATAACGGCATAATGTCGGAAGTTTTTTCGCTATGCTCCTCACTGCGGCTAATTTTTTCGTTCTCCCTTTTGCTTTGCTATATGTACTATTAAGGCTTGATTGCATTTTTAATGCCAATTTCAAACCCTTTGACGCTAAAGTAGTACCGGAACTTCTTATTGTAGGAGTAATTATCTTGGGCTGTGTTTGCTGTTGGTCAAATTGCTGTTGACCGAATAAAGGCTGTTGGAGGTTTTGTTGCGCAGATTGCTGTGTTAAATTTCCCATTGGGAAACACGGCACTCCGCCGGGTACTGGCAATTGTCCCGGTGCACAAGGCTGTAAATTTTGTTGCCGTTGATTAAATCGCTGATTTTGATAATTAGACTGTGATGTTGGCGGGGTTATCAACATTAAAGGAGTTTTTCCCGCAATTATATCATTTGCCGCCTGCAAACAATCTTCAACAGTAGCTTGCTGTCCTCCTGCAGATTTACAACCGACCATCTTGCCTGCTTTTAATCTACCGGATGCAAGAGCGTATTGTATGCTATCTCTTTCAGAAACAGCTTCATCCGGATCCGGGGTAAATTGTAATTGCTGCCCCGGCTGCTGAAAATTTTGTTGCTGACCAGGAATACAGTTCGCACCCGGCGTTGGCAATTGTCCGGTTGCGCAAACCACAATACCCTGCGCTTTATCCGCAGTATCACATTCTGCAGTTGTTACCATTTTACCTCCCAAACTGCCGCACGGCATTAATGACTGCGCAAATACAGACGATGCCGCAAATGCCACAACCAACGCGAGCCCCGCACCGAGAAGAAAATATTTCATTTTCCTTATATTGGATGAATGTTTATTCATAGTTACTGTTGGGTTAATGATTCAAATAATTCCCTGAAATTAATATCCAAAGCATCATATGTAGCCTCAAAAGCAAGATCTACATCTTTTGATTTTAACGCGGACGCAATAGATTCGGATATATCCGCAACAAATTCATCGCAAGTGAAACTTTCATCGTCGCCAAAGTCTTCATCTTGTATGGAAGGAGCATATTTTGTGCAAAGTTTCATAAAATCCTTTGCAACGCTTCTTACGACAGCTAATTTTTTATTTGTGTTTCTTTCTTTCTTGAATTTTTTAGAAAGAGTATTTAGTAATTTATCCACATTTTGCAAACCTTTTTTCGCAAGCGCCACGGCGGGATTTTTGGCGGATGATAATTTTGGTTTATTAACCTTGTTGCTCTGCTGTTGCTGTTGCAAAATAGGAGCTTCTTCCTCTTCTTCAAATTGTTGCTGCCCGAATAATGGCTGTTGATTTTTCTGTGTCGCCTCTTTAAGCATTTTCATCAGATCTTCTTTTTCTTGTTCAGCTTTCTCTTTTGCTTGTTCAGCTTTCATTTCTTCAAGCATTTTTTTCAGATCAGAGATACCGTTGTCTGACTGTGTTGGGGTAGGAGTGGTCGCTTGCTGTGTCGGGGCGGTTGCCGGCTGTGAGGGCATCTGCTTTAGAGCGCATGTTCCGGATGATGGTTCTTGTCCACCCATGCAAAATGGGAGCTGTTGCCCTTGTTGTGTCGACTGTGCGGGTTGCTGTGCTGAATCTAATGGTGGGAGCGCTTTACATGTAGCTCCTCCTGTAGATCCTGTTTGCGGCGTTTCACCTAGTGAACACCAACGAACTGTGCCTGCATTCGCGGCACTGCATTCGGATTGAGTTACAATTTTACCGCCAAGCGCAAGACAGCTAAAAGTGCTACTTGGCGATAAAATCGCCAAGGATTGTGCGAACACGGACGAAGCCGAAAATGTTACAACCAGCGCGAACCCCGCACCAAGGAGAAAATGTTTAATGTTTCTTGCATTTGATGTATGCTTACTCATAATTACTGTTGGATTAATGAATTAAATAATTCTTTAAAATTTACATTTAAAGCATCGTACGTAAGCTCAAAAGAAAGGTCTGCATCTTTAGATTTAAATGCTGCCGCGATCGGTTCGGATAAATCCGCGACAAATTCATCGCAAGTAAAACTTTCCTCATCGCCGAATTCTTCATCTTGTGCGGAAGGAGCATATTTTTTGCAAAGCTTCATAAAATTTTTCGCGATGCTTCTTACTACTGCGATTTTTTTAGTTTTACTTTTTGCTTTATTGAATTTTTTAGAAAGGGTATTTAATAATTTATCCACATTTTTTAAACCGGTTTTTGCAAGCGTCGCAACCGGATTTTTAGCGGATGATAATTTTGATTTATCAACTTTCTGATTAACTGTCGGTGCCGTTTCTTCAGCCGCCGGTTTCTGAAGACCACTTGTCTGTCCCTTTGCGGCATTTAAACAATCCGAAGCTTTTGCGAAACCACCAAGCGGCGGACACGGTATTGAAGTATCTGCTGTCAATTGACCCGAAGCAATAGCTCCCTCAATTGCCTGCGCCGAAAATGGCGGTTGTCCAGATGGTTGTGACGGTGGACTAGGTTGGCTCGGTTGTTGCGGTGTGCCGGTAGTCGGACCGGATTCCAAGTTAGTAGGCACTGCTCCGTTAGGCATACATGCCTTTCCCGGAGCCGGCATTTGACCCGGCGCACATGGAAGCATTGCTTCTCCGCTAGGTAATATGGTCTGCGCAAAACTCGTTGAAGCAATAAGCGTCAAAACCAATCCAGCGCCGAGAAGAAAATGTTTAACTTTCGTTACGTCCGAGAAAAATATTTGTTTGTTTTTTTGCATATAAAATTTATCGTTAGGTGTTAATTTATTTTTTATTGCTGTGGAACTGCAGTCGGCGCAATTGTTGAATCAACCGGCGCTGTTTGCGTAGGCGCTACTTGCGGCGCATATTGTTGAGCTGGAGCATATTGCTGTTGCGGCTGACCCCATTTTGAATTCCATTCTTGCTGACGTTTTGAAGATTCTTGCATGCGTTCTTCGTCATCACGATCAATTTCTTCACGCATTTCTTTATCTTCCGACATTTGTTCTTCGCGTCTTTGTTTTTCAATCGCTTTAAACGATTTACTAGCGGAATTCAATGCGTTTTTTAACCACGAAACAGCATCTTTCTGCGCCTTCCTTAAAGATTTAAGAGCCGCTTTCTTTTGCGCTTTTAGTTCTTTTAATTGATCCCTATCTTCATCTTCCAAAGCCAATTGAAGATCATCGTTAATTGATTCCACTTCTGATTGTCTTTCATCCAGGATTTCTATCATTTGTTCCGTATCCGGACAATTATCCAATTCCACTTCATCACAAACATTGCCAAATTCTTCAAGTTTTTCCCGAACACTTCCTGCACTTAAACCCCTGCGAAGCATTTTGAAAGGATCTCCACCCATCTGTCCTCTATCTCCTCCTTGTTGTCCATTAAATCCTCCTACCGGCATTCCCATATTTCTTCCAAAATCGCCCCCTCCCTGTACACCGCTGAATCCGCCAATTTCTTGTTCAATTCCACCTCTTTCTCCGCCTCTTACTCCTTCTCTAAATCCTCCACCAAATCCCCCTCCAGTGTTTCTACCCATTTCAAATCCGCGATCACCCATACCTCCGCCAAATTCCCCTCCAATTCCAAAATCTCCGCGTCCGCCCGACCCCTCAAAATTTCTAGCCGTTCCGCTACCACCCATTTGAAATCCCTGACCACCCGTCCTTCCACCCATTCCTCCTCCGGTATTTCCTCTTTGCATTCCTCCACCAAATTGCGCCATTGCAGGAACAACCACGGAGAAAACAAGCGCGACCGCCATACCGGCTACTGCATATTTAACCGAACCATTGTGTTTTGCCATATTTGTTTTTGTTTAAAGAATAAAAAAGATATAGTGTTTGTATCTAATGCTGTATCGTTATAAATTATACTATAATTAATCTGGTATGTCAAATCTTAAAAACAACTTAACTTGGGTGGAAATAAATAAAGCGTCACTTATAAATAATATAAGGCTGTTTCGCGGTTTGATCGGGAGGAAAACCATTTTAGCTCCTTGCGTTAAAGCAAATGCATATGGTCACGATATGGTTAAAACCGCGAAAATTGCGCTTGCGGCCGGCGCTGATTGGCTTAATGTTAACGCTGTTTTTGAAGCGGTTGAACTGCGAAAAGCCGGCATCAAATCTCCTATTTATATTATGGGCTATGTGATGAAAAAAGATATTGCTGATGCTGTAAGGTTAAATTGCAGACTTGTCGCCTATAATAAAGAAACTATCGCGGAGCTTGGGAAAGCGACAAAACGCCTGCATAAAAAAGCGATTATTCATTTAAAAATAGAAACGGGGAATAACAGACAGGGAATTTTAATGGGAAATTTAATGGATTTTGTGGAATACGTTAAAAAATTTCCGCAAATTACCATTGAAGGAATTTCTACTCATTTCGCAAATATTGAAGATATCAGCGTGAGCGAAGCGAAACGCTTTTTAAAAAATAAAAATTCAGAAAAATCTTTTCAGCTAGCTGCTTATCCCCTTTTTCAATTGGAAAATTTTCGGCACGCAATCGCACTTTTAAAAAATGCCGGAATAAATGTTCCAATACGGCACTGTGCAAATTCCGCGGCAACAATGCTATTTCCGGAAACTCATTTTGATATGGTGCGGCCGGGAATTGCGTTTTACGGACTTTGGCCTTCGGAAGAGACCAAAGTGGCTTTTCAGAAAATGCATAAAGGGGCAAAACTGATGCCTGTTTTAAGCTGGCGCACCCGCATAGCGCAAATTAAAAATGTTTCGGCAGGAAGTTATATCGGCTATGGTTGTACATATCGCGCGAAAAAAAATATGAAGATCGCAATCCTGCCTATCGGCTATTACGACGGATTTGATCGCGGTTTTTCAAATAAAGGATATGTTTTAATACGAGGAAAACGCGCGAAAATCTGCGGCAGAGTGTGCATGAATATAACAATGGTTGATGTTACTGATATTCCTTCTGCGCGAGTTGAGGACACGGCCACTCTTCTTGGCAAAGACGGGCGCGAAGAAATTACGGCGGATGAATTGGCGCAAATCGCCGGAACGATAAATTACGAGATTACAACAAGGATAAATGAAAAAATACCGCGAATTGTAATATAGAAATTTACATAAGCCAAAAAATCCGAAAGCCATATTGTTTAAGCAGGACGTCGCGAGGCAGGTTGCAATTAAGTAGCATGGAGCAAGGTAGCTTGTGTTTTTTAAAACATTTTTAAGAAAGCAGAGCGAGCCCCGCTTGGCGGGGCGAGCGTCCCCCTCACCACATGTGGTGAGGGGGACTGCGCTTCTATGTTTGAAAAAATACAAGCTACCTTGCAATATGCGTTTCATTGTCGGCAAAAAAAATACAGCCCACCGGAATATGCTTGCCTGAATCCCTACAGCCAGCTTATCGGCGCAAATTTATCCAATTTTCCATAATTCTGCGGCGGGATTTTGTTAATCAATTTTTCGCCGTTTCCGCCATAAAATGCAGCGGCGCCCACTTCTTTTTCCTCAATTTTACTTCCGCTCAAGAATTTTTTAAGCCTGCCGTGCGTTTCGTCTATTATGTTTTGCATCTAACCATTATACCCGAATTCAATCAATTTTTCAATAAATTGGCGCGGATAAAACTTATTTTTTTCATTTAAAGCCTGTTGGAATAACACAGTGGAAGGCGTTAAAGCCGGCAAAGTATTGGCTTCAATGACACAAATTTCACCATTTTTAACATTCATAAAAGCGTCTATTCTCGCATAGCCGGAAATTCCAAGAGCATTCGCCGCAATTTCAATTCTGCGTTTCGCAGATTTAACTGAACTTGCTTTCACATACGGCGCCGGTGGCGGAGTAATGTTAATTCCCGTACCGCCCTGAAATTTCTCTTCCAACGAAAGAACACTACCCATGGAAACGGTCAAACTCGGATCAAAAGCTTTTACTGCGCTTTTT
>JBBUCQ010000032.1:10808-13411 GCA_038057715.1 Patescibacteria group bacterium
CATACACCGGCTGAACAACCATCATCAACGGGCTTTGCTATAACAAAATTCGACTGCAAAACACGCCTTATGTATTTCCAAAAATCGAGAAAATCGCGCTCTTTAAATCCCTCAAAATGTTTAAGCGTAAAAACCTTCTTTTGCGCGGTAAAAATCCCGTCTTTTTCAAACTTTTTTATAATTTCTCCGGTTTTAAATTTATCTATACAAAGTTTTGACGCTTTTTCCCCCGAACCATTAAAACTTTTGCCGGCTTTTTCTAAAATCTTTTGAATAGTGCCATCCTCACCGATTCCTCCATGCAGTCCCACAAAAACAAACCCCGGAATTTTCATAAATTGCCCCAGCGTCATTCGCTTGGGATCCGAAAACTTTTCGCGGTTTTCGTAATTTTCACCGGGCAATAATTTTAAGAGCACATCATTTTTATGCTGTGTAAGCCATTCCTTATTCTTCCGCGCTTGCTCGCATGCATATGCGATTTCTTCAACGGTATGATTAAGAGCGAAATTATACGGCACGTTCCAAACCGTATTTTTGCCTGACAATAAATATAAGTACGGCTCGTATTTCCGGGAACGCTTTAATTTCAACCACACATTTGTGCCGCTCATAAGAGAAACTTGCCTTTCCGCAGTCACGCCCCCGCATATAACATTCACGCGCTTTTTGGAAATTTTGACATTTGAATTTTGAATTTTATTTGACATTTGGATTTTGAATTTTGGAATTTTTATATTGTATTCCTGCGCCGCTCTCTCCAGTATATGCATCAAAACATCACGATGCGTAAGCCCTATTTGCGCCGCCTGCTGAAACAGAAAACTATTTTGTTCCATTCCGCTTATCGGATTAAAATCGGAAAACCAGATATTGCCGTCGTCCAACACCCAACCGTCAAAACGGCCGAAATGCCTGAATCCGAAAAGCTTAAAAAACTGCTCCGCCATTATTTGAATTTTTTCTATTACGGCCTCGGGAAATCGCGGAGGGCAATGATATCTAACCTTGCTGGTCGGCAAATATTTCTTCCTAAAATCAAAAATCTGATTTTTGGAGTAATCGGTTTCTATTTCAGAAGGGATCAGCGCAACCGGCGCGCCAAAACGGTTTTCCAAAATAACGACGGTAAATTCGCGACCGGTGCAAAACGGCTCGCAAACCGCCTGCGTATCCAATTTTTTATTAAAAATATCTTGCATGGCGAGAAAAGCTTCTTTCGGTGTTTTTACCGAATGCACTCCGATACTGCTTCCTCCGCAAACCGGCTTAACAATCGCGCGCGTCAATTTTTCTTCTTTAAAAAACTTCGTTAAAAGCGCGAGATTTTTTGGAGGAGGCATATGGCTTCGCAAAAGAATGGAAGACACGGCAAAAATTCCGTTAGCTTTCAAAAGCTCATTGGATTTATATTTATTAAACGCAACCTTGCACGCGGCGCTTTTCGCTCCCACAAAAGGACATTTAACTTTTTCCAATAACGACTGCAATTGGCCGTCTTCGCCGAACGCGCCGTGAATTACCGGAAAAACCAAATCGGCGCGGCGCAAAAGCGTTTTAAGCTCGCGTTTTGAAAGTTTTTTTGAGTGGTGGGCAAGTTTAAAATCAAAATCCGACGGCGTGTTTGAATAAAGCGCCGCGCGGGAAATGGCATAGGGTTGTCTGAAACAATCAAAATAGACGGGCTGAATTTCCATTTCCGGACAATCCAGGTGGTCGCACACACTGCGGCAAGAATTAAGTGAAATTCCGCGTTCCGGTGAAGGTCCTCCGCACAGCACAACCAAGCGGAATTTTTGACTTTCTAATTTCCTCATCAGCTAAAAATTTACACTTTTTCGGGAAAAAGATAAACAAGAAAATCGCGATTTCCCCGTACTGCGTTTTGTACGATTATTATTCAAAAACCACCCCTTTCCTCTATTCTCTTTGAGAGATCAACATCACCACTGAGATTTTTCTGACTATCCAGACCATTTTTAATAATAAACTCTTTCGGCACGCATAACCCGGCTACAGTGAATCCATTAACCATAGTTCCTTCTTCGTACTGTAAGGCAACAGCTGTGCATGCACTAATTTCACCACGAACGCATGCTAGTTCATCGCTTAGAAATACTATTTTTCCATTTGCAGAGATATCAGTTTCACGAAAAGCACCTTTCTCGCTTTGGTAGAATACATAACCCTCACAAGCAAGGGCTTTTTTTATACGCTGTTTGCATTGTTCTTCTAAAGCCTCAATTTCCTGTGGAATTTTAAAACCGGTTTTGTAGCCTTCAACATGATCAGGTTTAGAGAGTTGAACTTCAGCCTGATTTTTCCCACATGATTGGACAGAACAAGCTTCAGCCAGCACAACGGTGGCAAGTAAAAGTTCTTTAGTACGCATAGGTTTAAAATTTTAAGAATTAAGGCTTTTAACTTTATACAAATAAACACATTGTGTCAATTTTTTTGCTATGCGGAGCCGGCCGCAGAGCTAAACTTCAAACCAAAAATCGTACTTTAATCTTTGATCTTTAACCTGTAATCTTTTATGCTGTATCCATGTTCCCCTTCTTCCGCCGCGAACAAACAAAAACCTCCCCCCTCTTTCTTGC
>JBBUCQ010000033.1:0-3292 GCA_038057715.1 Patescibacteria group bacterium
ATATTCAAGAAGGCAGGTTCGGAAAATGGCTTGAGGGAGCGCGGGATTGGAATATTTCACGGAACAGATTTTGGGGATGCCCTATACCTATTTGGGAATGCGATTGCGGAAATAAAACTTGCGTGGGTTCGCTGAAAGAACTCCGCGAAAATTCAGTCGGAGGAAAGTTGCCTCTGCGCGACAGTGAACTTGACTTACACAAACCTTATATTGATGAAATTGAATTGAAATGCGAAAAGTGCTCTAAACATATGAAACGAATTTCGGAAGTTCTGGATTGCTGGTTTGAAAGCGGCTCAATGCCGTATGCCCAGCTCCATTATCCGCAAGAAAACCGCAAAGAATTTGAAGACAATTTTCCTGCGCATTTTATAGCGGAAGGCTTGGATCAAACGCGCGGATGGTTTTACACGCTGCATGTTTTATCAACGATTCTTTTTGATAAACCCGCTTTCCAAAATGTTATCGTTAACGGAATTTTGCTTGCCGCCGACGGCGAAAAACTCTCCAAACGCAAAAAAAATTATCCGGATCCGAGCGCATTATTTGAAACACACGGCGTAGACTCAACGCGTCTTTTCCTTTACACATCCACAGCGCCGCTGGCAGAAGATGTCAGATTTTCCGAAAAACATGTTGAAGAACTTGTAAAACAATTTACGCTGATGCTTTGGAACACTTATAGTTTTTTTGTTACTTATGCGAATATTGATGGATGGAAGCCAATTCCAAATGTCAAAAATCAAATATCAAATGCTAGCAACAAACTAGATGAATGGATTTTATCGGAACTTAATGCATTAACAACCGAAATCACAAAATACATGAACGAGTACAATCTTACGAAAGCTACGCGCCCTCTTCTCAATTTCGTGGATAATCTTTCAAATTGGTATGTACGCCGAAGCCGCAGAAGATTTTGGAAAAGTGAAAATGATGACGATAAAAATGCGGCATACGCGACACTGCACACCGTTTTAGTAACTTTGAGTAAATTGCTCGCGCCATTTATGCCGGCAACCTCCGAAGCGATTTATAAAAATTTAACGGGCGAACGCTCCGTCCATTTAGCCGACTGGCCGACTGCCGATAAAAAATCAATCAAAACTGGACTTAACGAAGAAATCCACATTGTGCGGACAATCGTTTCTCTCGCGTTAAAATTGCGCTCAAGGAAAAATATTAAAGTCCGCCAACCGCTTTCACGCCTTCTATTGGCTGTGCCAGAACGCATCAATAAAGAATCCGTTGAAGCCTATACAGACGTTATTTTAGAAGAATTAAATGTAAAAGAACTGGTTTTTGAAGAAGAAGGAAAAATCGCAACGCATTCCATTACAGTTGACTCAAGAAAAATCGGTCCGAAATTCGGGGCGGACACGCAAAAAATCATTGCATTAAGCCGCGAAAACAATTTCTCAATTCAACCCGACGGCACCGTTCATTTTCCGGCAAAGGGTCTGGACCAAAAACCGCAGTACGTTTTACAGCCCGATGAAGTAAATATCGGCTTCCGCGGACAAGAAGGATTTGAAGTTGAAAGTTCAGACGGAATTTTAGTAAGCCTTGATATAAATATAACGGAAGAGCTTGAAAAAGAAGGATACGCGCGCGATATAATTCGTTTCTTGCAGGAACTCCGTAAAAAAGCCGACTACAACATTTCAGACAGAATTTATATTTACGTTGATGCGCCAAAAAAAGTCCGCGATGCCGTTACAGCCTTCGCTGACATGATTAAACGCGAAACCCTTGCCACGGAACTGCAGGAAGGAGGGGATTTTGAGTGGGATAAAGAGGAAACGGTGGAGATTGACGGGCAAAAGGTGAAGTTGGGGGTGAGGAAATAAAATTCGGATTTTGATTTTTTTCTGCTATACTTTTCCCGTGTTCAAAAAATTCCTCCTCGGCATTATTCTCAACGGCGCCGCTCTCTACGGCGTCATTTATCTCCTACCTGAAATCCAATATACAGGCGGAATTAAATTTTTCGTTATCGGCGGGCTTGTCATGGGCATTTTGAACTCAATCGTAAAACCGATCCTGAAACTTTTAACTCTTCCCATCCAAATAGTCACACTCGGTCTATCTCTTATTATCCTAAACGGCATTATTTTCTGGATTTTTAAAGTAATAATAGATACTATAGCGATTGAGGGCATCAGCGTAACAATCCCCGGCTTAACAACTTATATCTTCGCGGGCGCGCTATTCGGTCTTATAAACTGGGTAGAACATCTTATTATCCACAACAAATAATTATGAAATCATTTCTGACAATCTTCCAAATCGTTATTTCAATCCTTCTTGTCCTCACTATTTTATCGCAAGACAAAGGAGTGGGGCTTTCCGCCACGCTCGGAGGAGGAGGTGAATTTTACAGAAGTAAACGGGGAATTGATAAAATTCTTTTTATATTCACTGTAGTTTTATCAACCCTTTTCATTTTGACATCCCTTGCTTTTATTTTCGTTAAATGAAGTTCTTAAAAAAAACCTTAAGAATTTTCTTCGCAATGAGTACGGGAGAAAAAATTCTTGCTGTTGGCCTATCTATAATACTTATAGGATCTTTAATACAGCTTTTTAACAAAGGAATCCGTTTCCCGGTATTCAGCGAAAAGGGAGTATATGCGGAGGGCTTTGTAGGGCATATACGCGCGATTAATCCAGCATTTATAGATTTCAGCGACGCTGACCGCGATGTGAGCCGGCTTGTCTTTTCCGGGCTTATAAAATACGATCCCGTTCAAAAAAACTTTCTGCCTGATCTGGCTGAAAAATGGAACGTAAGCAAAAACGGACTTATTTATACTTTTACGCTAAGAAAAAACGCGCTGTGGCACGATGGCCAGCCTTTAACAGCGAATGATATTGTTTTTACGTTCCAAAATGTATTCCAGCATCCGGCATTCCGAAATCCAATTCTAAGAAACTCTTTTGAAGGCATAGAAGTGAAAAAACTGGATGATTACACGGTTTCTTTCACTCTCACCAAACAAAATTCATATTTTATCGCGAATCTTCTGGTCGGAATTTTGCCGAAACATATTCTTGAAAACGCCGATATTTCTTCTTTAGATAAATCGCAATTCAGCAAAAAGTATCCGATCGGCAGTGGACCTTATAAAATAACTTCCCTAAAACTGGATAATGACGGAGATATTGTTGATTTGGAGGCTTTTAGCGAATATTACGGCGAAAAACCGGCTATGAAACTTATACGGCTTTTTACATTTCCGGATGAAAAAAGTTTATTAAAAGATAAAGGGGCATTGCATGCGATAAGCAAA
>JBBUCQ010000034.1:0-2581 GCA_038057715.1 Patescibacteria group bacterium
CTTTCTTTTTTGTCAGCGCAACTTTTTTCTTTAATTTTTTCTTAATCATAAGTGCATTCTAAAGAGTGTGTCAGAAATTGGCAACACATTTTTAAAAAAAATCCATCCCGCGGAAATATTACATTCTTTGGAGACGGATTTTTCCGGACGTCCTTGCGGAGTGTCCGATTGGCAACATGGACGAGTATGACCTGAAGCAATCGAATTCAGTTCTTTAACGCTTTCGCGAGAAAGAAGTAAATCCTTGTTATCCACGTTATCACCTCACGGCGATGCGTGCTTGCAACAAGCGTTCATGCACCTCTCCGCTGAAAGCGGGAAGATACATACGCCTTACATTACCCGAGAGCAATATAAGACGCCCTTTTGAGAAACAGCTGTCCCAATTGTCAAAGTGCAAAGTAGAAGAGCAAAAATGCGACGAGAAAAGTTTCCTTCATCCTCTACAGGATCACTCCCGAAGAGAAACTTAAAGTCCCATAAGACTTTAGGCGGATCGTATTTTTGTTTTTACTTTACATTTATATGATACCATATTTTACATGGTGGCGCAAGGGTAATTTTAACAGGTTAAATTCCGTTCATATGACTTCTTAAATAGTCAGTTATTGCTTCACGAAGCGGTTTTCCTTTACCAACAATTTTAGCTTTGCTAAATGGCCCTTTCCCGTCTATAAGAAAATCTATTGTAGCGACTTTATATTTTCCATCTGGATCAAGCGCCGTTTGATGCGTAAAGCCGGCAAGAGCGAAATAACGATCGCGATTACGCAATGCCTGCATCGCGCTTTTAATTTCCGCTCCGGTCAATTCAATAACCACAATTTTGTTATCAAAAACCAACCGTACAATATGTTCGCTCGTAATATCCCCCTTTGGAATATCGCTTCTCACTCCCGTAGCATTAATCATTGCAAATTCCGCACCTCGAGTACTTTCCAACATTACTTTGGCAACAAAAGTATTGGCTCCATTTTGACCATCTTTTCCGTCGCGATTATTTAAAAGCTGTTCTTTTGAAAAACCTACAACTTTTTTCGCCCCTTCAATCACGTCTTTGTATGGGGCAAGCGCTTTTAAAACAGCGCTATTTGTATCTCTGCATCCGGCTGTCGGAATCAATTTCTGTTTTGTATGAATAACCAGTCTTCTATCTACAAGCATATCCAATCTGGCTATATATTCCCCATTCGAAGATGTTTCGTACACAGGCGTCGCTTCAACTGTTGTGTCGCAATAATCAAACGGTGAACGATGATCATGTCCGCCCACTACAGCATCAAAATCCGTTATCTGCTCCGCCATTTCCCTCTCTTTTGGATCTTCCAAATGCGCAAGCGCAATCTGAACGTCCGATTCTCTTGCCAATATTAATCTTAATTCTTTAGCGGTTGCCAGCGGATCATCAAATATATAATCTCCCGCTTGATCCCCTTTTAGAGGGAAAGTAAATCCCGCAATGCCAATTTTTGCGCTTCCGGCTTTAACTACAACGTATGACGGTAATGGTTTTTCGCCGGTATCTTTTTCATACAAATTCGCGGCAACCCAATTTTTACCTTGTCTCATTCTTTCTTTAAATACTTCCTGACCATAATCAAAATCGTGATTCCCCGGGACAGAAGCAGAAACACCAAGCGCATTTACAAAATCAACTTCGGCTTTTCCTTTGAATTTCTCGGAAACGGATGTATTTCCGAATAAATCTCCGCCATTTGTAACGATGACATGACAACCTTTTTGCTCGCATTCCCTTCTCACTCGCTCAACAACGCAAGCTATCTCCGAAGCGTTTTCAAGCGCTCCGTGTAAATCGTTAAAATGAAGCACCACTACATGCTCCGGTTTTGGCTGAACATCTGTCGGAGTCTCGGCTTTACGGCATGCCGGAGTTATAGCCGCGAGAACGGCGGCAAAGGCTAAAACACGCGGAGAATAACGTTCCATAAGAAAGTTATTTTACTCCGTTTGTTTGCTGACGCAAGCCCTTTTGAGCATGCCATCAGTACACCTTTACGCTCGGTCTTCCAGCCGCGTCATATTGGACTTCCCATTCTTTCCCCTCTAATTCCGCATCAAATATCGGCTTAAATACAATGTCGAACGGCATTGCGCCGGAAAGAGGCTTCCCATTTATAAAAAATGACGGCGTTCCGCTAACTCCGTTTGAAGCGCCATCAATTAAATCTTTTCTGATTTCACCGGCGTATTTTTTAGACGAAACGCATTCATTGAATTGTTTTCCATCAAGCCCTATTTTTTTACCATACTCTTTTATAACGGTATTGATTTTTTCGCTTGGGGACCACTCGTTTTGCCTTTCAAAAATCATATCGTGCATTTCGCGGAATTTCCCTTGCTCGTCAGCACATTCCGCGGCTAATGCCATCGGACCGGCATTGGGATGAGAATCAAGCGGAAAATCGCGGTACACAAATTTTACTTTGCCTGTCTTTATGTAATTTTCATCGATTGACGGAAAAATCATTACTCCAAACTTCGCGCAAAACGAACACTGAAAATCGCTGAATTCAACGACGCTGATCGGAGCATTAGGATCGCCCAAAACAAGATCATCATC
>JBBUCQ010000035.1:0-6612 GCA_038057715.1 Patescibacteria group bacterium
GTGTGCGAATGGGATGATTAAGAGATGAACGAAGTTGTCTTTTTTAGGCGTTTGGACAAAAAAGCCCCTTGCCCTTGACAGTCAGCCTTTTTCGTGTATAATAAATTTCCTATATACTTTAATCAAAAACTATATGGCTTTACGTAATATTTTAGAACAATATCCTTCACACCAGTTATGCCGATCCAAAATTGCAGAACTGGACGGTCGCATTACGACTTTTCAGATGGAAAAAACAAAGCTGCAGGCTGAAGCGGCAAATCCAATGAGGATAGAAGGTCTAAATAGGGAAATATCGGCGTTGGCTGAATTAAGAGGTTGTATGCATGCGCTTTTGGATTATATGTGTGGCGCAAAAGCGAATCTTTCCGGCGCTGAAAATGAATACGGGCAGATTTTACGCGAGCTTATGGTTTTAAAGCCTGAAACGGCGGAAACGGAAGCTGATAGAAAAGGGTTGATAGAAAGAGCTAAAAGTTTAACGGAGCGTTTGCAAAAAACATTGGAAACTTTAAAGGATTTTGATAGTCCGGAAGGTCCGGCGGATGAATTGCAGGATTTAAGGAGAGATACAAAAACAAATGTTCGTGTTTTATTAAAAGGTTTTTTTGGCGAGAACGAAAGCGCGGCGGCAGAGATTGAAAAACAATTGGAATTGCGCCCGTCTGAAAATGAACGCAGGCTTGCCGCATTTTTTTACACGCAAGCAAATCCGCGCGCAAAAAAGGTTGGAGAGGCTTTGGATAAATTTTTCGCTTCAAAAGAATATAAAACGCTTAAAGCGAAATTCGTTGCGGCATTAAAGAAACGCGGGGATATGGGAGCGGTAGCGAAAATATTCGCCGAAACGGAGTTCGCAAAACTCGCGGCTATAAAAACTCCCGAAGAAAGACGAAAACATGAGGATGTTACTATTCAGGTTATGGATTATGGGTTAGATTCGTTGGCTGAATCCGGGAATAGTGTGGCCGCTCCTTATTGCATTGATAGTGGGAAAGCGGAGTTTTTGAAAGCGGAAAGCGGGAACGAACGCGAAAATATGAATACTAGAGAATTTTTACTCCAAATAAAATTTATGCTTTTACGTTTTGACGAGAACGATCTTAGTTATGCATTGCCTTCGTATGCTTTATTGTCCCTTTTTAAAAAAGGAAAATTAGCCGAGTTAGGAATACAGGACGAGGAATTCGCAAAAATGATTCATTATAACGCTCAAGGCGGTTACCTGAATTTTGCCCGATGGACAGCATCCGGAAATTTGTGCATTAATGGAGATGGAGCGCAGTCGGAGGTTTTGAAAGCGGCGGTTTTGCAGGGAATGCAGGAAATTGCCAGAGAATTGGTTCCTGCTTTTAATGCTTCAAGCGGCTATAAAAAGGGTCTTGGCGAATCCGGCATGAAGTCACCGGGACTTACGGAATACAGAAAATGCGGACTTAGAGTTAACACTCATACGGGCGCGGCGGAGTCGGAACTGCCTGCGAGCGAGCCTGTAAATCAGGTCGGTCATGTTGTATATCAATTTAATAAACAAGAGGGAGAGGAAGCCGCAGAAAAGCATTTAGCTAATCAAAAGATGGTTTTTGGTAAGGAGGAAGCAAAACCTCTTGATCTCGCGTCCATTTCCGAATTTAAAGATGTTCCTGAAGGTTATCCGTTACAGCAATTATTAAAACAGATAGAGGATAGATTGAATGAACTTCTTCACGAGATATATTTTCTTAAAAATCACAAACGTAATGTTACGGCAGAGGAAAAACAAGAGATAGAAAACAAATTGAACGAGCTGTCTGCCCTTTACAGTCAAATTCAAGATATTGCCAGTCAACGGGACGATGTATACGCTTCGTACAGAAAAGCCAGACAATCTCGTTGGCCGTTTGGACGAGAGAAACGTACGGATGCTTTAGCATCAGAGATTAAAGCGTTGGACGACAGTAAATCAAAATACATAGGTGTTTCTAATGAAAGAGGTCAATGGTTTCGTGATAATTACAGGAATGGTTGCAACGGTGTTGATTGGTCGCATTCTCAAGAGGGAGTTGAAGGTTTGAGAAAATCTCTGGAGGAATATTGCGTAGTTGGTTTGGATGAAAAATTACAGCCTCTTATTGATGAGTTTGCCAGACTTCAAAAGACATACAAGGATATTTATGAGCAATATTCAAAGTTGTTTGACAAGGAGCTTGCTGATTATAAAAATCGGCAGGGCCAGGGATTTAGGTTCGGTGGTCAGTCGGAAAAAATGAAAAGTTCTGATCGCCTCGGATATACTTCCTTAGAGTGTTTACTGCGACAGTAATATCTCGTATACTCAAGTTCGTGCGCGCTCCTTTTATCTGGCTTATAAAGCTCTATCAAAAAACACTTTCTCCGGATCACGGTTTTCTAAAACCGCTCTTTCCAAACGGATATTGCAAGTTTACTCCGAGCTGTTCGGAGTATATGAAGCTTGCCATAGAAAAGAGGGGCGTTTTTATTGGCGTTTTAAGGGGATTTTGGCGGATTTTAAGATGTAATCCATTTAGTCGTGGCGGCGAAGATATGCCGTGAAACAATTGACAATTAACATTTAACATCCAACCCCGCTGAGCGGGGACAATAAAATGACCCATAAACCAAAAATTCAGTGCGCACTCATTTCAGTCACAGATAAAACAGGCATTGTTGAATTTGCGAAAAAGCTTGCCAATCTCCATATTAAAATTCTTTCAACCGGCGGGACCGCGAAAGTTTTACGAGAGGCGGGAATTCCGGTTACTGATGTTTCTGAATACACCGGTTTCCCGGAAATTATGGACGGTCGCGTAAAGACTTTGCATCCAAAGATACATGGCGGGCTTTTGGCTGTGCGTAAAGATAAAAAGCATATGGAGGAGGCGCAAAAAAACGGAATTTCCATGATTGATTTGGTTGTTGTGAATTTATATGAGTTTGAAAAAAATGCGGGAATTGAAAATATTGATATCGGGGGGCCTTCCATGCTGCGTTCCGCCGCGAAAAATTTTGAATTTGTGACGGTGGTAACGGATCCGGCGGATTATAATTTAGTTGCCGGTGAAATTGAAAAAAACGGCGATACGACTCTTGAAACGCGAAAAAATTTAGCGTGGAAAGTTTTTGAACGCACAGCGAGTTACGATCGCGCTATCGCGAATTATTTCCGCGGAGAGCTCGGAAAACCCGAACCGCTAGAATTGCATTATGAAAAAGTTTACAAATTGCGCTATGGCGAAAATCCGCATCAGAAAGCGGCTTTTTTCCGTAATCCTTTAAATCATGATGCCAATGTTACGAACGCAAAAGTTCTCCACGGCAAAGAGCTTTCTTTCAATAATATTGTTGATGCGAATTCCGCGCTGGAACTTGTGAAAGAATTTGAAAAACCGAGCAGTGCTTTTATTAAACATAATAATCCGTGCGGAGTCGCTTCGGCGGATACGATAGAGTCTGCGTTTGATTTGGGTTTTAATGTTGATACGAAGTCCGCTTTCGGTTCTGTGATCGCTTTAAACCGACCCGTTACAAAAGCGATCGCCGAATATATTAAGAAAAATAAAATTTTCGTGGAGCTTATAATTTGTCCTTCATTTGAACCGGATGCCTTAGAAATACTGATGGAAAAGCCAAATATCAGGCTTCTGGAAACAGGACAGCTTGCTCTGGATACCGAAAAACGCGACATAAAAAAAGTTGCCGGAGGGGTTTTGGTGCAGGCCGCGAATACTTATGTTGTGACGGAAAAAGATTTAAAAGTTGTGACGAAGAAACAGCCGACAGAACAGGAAATCCGCGCGATGCTTTTTGCGAATAAAGTTTGCAAGCATGTAATGAGCAATTCGGTTGTGTTTGCAAAATCCGAAAATGGCCATGATTTTGTAACCGGAGTGGGAGCCGGCCAAATGTCGCGCGTTGATTCCGTTTGGATTGCGGCAAAGAAAGGCGGGGAGCGCGTAAAGGGCTCCGTAATGGCTTCGGATGCGTTTTTCCCTTTTCCGGACGGCGTGGAAGAAGCCGCAAAAGCCGGTGCAACCGCGATAATTTCGCCGGGAGGATCAGTAAAAGATGCGGAAGTGATAGAGGTTGCGGACAAGCTTGGGCTGGCGATGGTTTTTTCGGGGATTAGGTTATTCAGGCACTGATAAAAAAACAATATGAAATTTAAATTTGAGATAGATACAGAGATTACAGAAAAACAAATCCGTGAATTTGTATCAAAACCCAATGTGCAAAAAGGATTAAAAATTAGCGCTATAGCAGTAGTTACTAGCATCCTAGTGGCGGGCACATTGGAAAAACGTTTAGACATGTTAAATGCTCATCATACTTGTTTTTCTATGGCTCATGGAGAAGATTTAACTAAGGCTGGTTTCGGAGACAAAGCCCCTTTGTTTGTTGCAAATAACAGTATGGATGCTTTGGTTGCGCAATGTAGTGATGCGATAGGTCAGAATGTTTCGCCTTCATGCATAGCTCCTTCCATTAGGATCAGTATAAAAAACGGACTTGATATCCCGCGACCATTAATAGAAGATGCGCGTGCAGAAACAGGTCAGTGTGTATCGGTTAATGATCCTTTTAAATTAGGCGGTATGCCACCATGGTTTAGAAGAATAGTTGGTCGGATAGATAGAATTTTCAATTGAACTTGTATTATAATTATTTTATGCTACAGAAAATGTTTAAAAAAGATCTTTTACGCATGGAAAAGGATGAACCTTATAAAAAAGAGCAGTACGAATTGGCAGAAGCTGATTTTGCTGCTGTGCTTGATAAATTAGATATAAAACGCCTTCCTTCGGCGAAAGATCAATTAAAAGATGTGTGAGACCGACAATTTAGCAATTTTCGCTTGCCAAACAGTCTTTTTTCTCATACAATAGCTCAAAATATGAAGGCTGATTTTAAAAAATATAAGATTGCGACAATTGGGAGCCATAGTGCTTTGCAAATATTAAAAGGCGCGAAGGACGAGGGTTTTTCTACAATTTGCGTATGCCAAAAGGGCCAAACAAGGCCGTATATAAGCTACAAAGTCGCCGATGAAATTATTGAGATAGATTCTTTTCAGCATTTTTTCAAAGTTGAAAAAGAATTGATGGCGAGAAACGCGATTGTGATTCCGCACGGTTCTTTTGTAAGTTACCTCGGCTGGGAGCGCGTGCAGGAGTTAAAATGCCTGCATTACGGCACAAAAGCGATTTTGGAATGGGAATCGGACAGAACAAAAGAACGCCAATGGTTGCTTAAAGCGGGGCTGAATTTGCCCAATGTTTATAAACATCCCGAAGATATTGGCGGTCCAGTGATTGTAAAATTTCACGGCGCGAGAGGCGGGCTCGGATATTTTATCGCAAACACGCCGAAGGAATTTTATGAACGCATAAAGGATTACCCTCATGAAAAAGATTATTCAATTCAAGAATATATTGTCGGCGTTCCGGTTTACGCGCACTATTTTTATTCGCGAGTGACGAAAGAGCTTGAAATTATGAGTTTTGATAAGCGTTATGAATCAAACGCGGATTCAATAGGCAGAATTGCGGCAAAAGACCAAATTGATGTCGGTATAAAAACGAGTTATACGATTACGGGGAATATTCCGCTTGTTGTGCGCGAATCTTTGCTCCCGAAAATGTTTGAGATGGGGGAAAATGTAGTGAATGCATCCCAGCCGCTTTGCAAGGGCGGGCTTTTCGGGCCTTTTTGTCTTGAAATGATTATTGATAAGGATTTGAAATTTTATGTTTTTGAAATTTCAGCGCGAATTGTCGCGGGTACAAATCCATATATCAACGGTTCGCCGTATACCGATTTGCGCTACAAAGAGCCGATGTCTACGGGCAGGAGAATTGCGAGAGATATAAAAGAGGCGATTAGTTCCGGACACATAGAGAAAGTTTTGGGATAATTAACTAAAATCGGTTAACTGTTATTGACTATTTTATAGATTGAATGGTATAATTATCGTGATTTTTCGGTTAACTGAATTTATGAAATATCTTACAAAAAAAGTTATCAAAGGCAAGTCGTATTATTATTTGCAATACGAGAATTATACTAAAAATATCGGGCATTTCTTGCCGGACAATTTAAAAAGTATTTTTGTGGATTTTTTTCGGAATATTGCTGTTAAAAAATTTGAAGTTTTTCCGGCTGTTATAAAGAAGAATTTTCGTTATTTGGATTTGCAGAGTTTGGAAAAAGCGCGAGGGTGGTATTTGCTTTTAAAACATGAACTTTTTGAGAAAAATTATCATGATTTCTATAGAAAATTTATTGTTTTATTTACATACAATTCCAATAAAGCTGAGGGATCTAAAACAAAGAAAAGCGACATTGAAAAAATAGATCCTTGGATTACCAGAAAACCAAGGACAAAAACTGAAATTGAAATTATAGATTCTTTTATTGCGTTTCATCATGCTTTTTCCGATAATATGGAGTGGAATTTGAAAAATATAAGATATGTACACGAATTATTGCTGGAGAAATTGGATCCCGTGATTGCCGGCAAATGGAAAAGTGAAAACAATGTTGATCCAGGAAATGATGCCACTACTGATTTCAGAGAAGTTCCTCAAGCTATGAGCGATTTGATGGATTGGTTTC
>JBBUCQ010000036.1:0-2429 GCA_038057715.1 Patescibacteria group bacterium
AATCTACAGAAGTTTATGATCGTAGATATTATTTTGTTTGCATTTATTATTTTCCTGATTGCGCTTGCGCTAACTGCGCTTGTTCATATTTTTTTCCTTGTGCCGTATGTACCGTCTAAAAACAGAGTTGTTAAAGAAATGATTCATCTTGCAAAACTTAAGCCCCATGAAACGGTTTATGATCTCGGCTGTGGAGACGGCAGATTGCTTATAGAGGCTTCAAAAAAAGCAAAAGTCATACCTGTCGGGTTTGAAATAGCACCGCTTGTTTATGTTTTGGCGAAATTGCGAACCATGTTTGCATCGAAAAGAATCCAAATCCGATTTCAAAGTTTTTTTAACGCAAATTTACGCAAAGCAAACGTGATTTTTTGTTATTTAATTCCAAATGTAATGCCGCGACTCGCCGATAAAATAAAGAAGGAATGTAAACGCGGTACGCGCGTTATCAGCAATACTTTCAGTATTCCGGGATTGAAACCATACAAAATTTTAGCTAAAAATGCTGAAAAAGGGATGCCGACGATTTATGTTTATAAAGTCTAAAAAATATTTTTAATTTATCTCCAGTACAGTTTTGGTTCACGGTTGAAGTTATAGTCTTCGCCGTCATTTTCGTGCCTACGATGATCGCTTTTTTTACGGGCGCGCCGTGGGTTCCGACTCCGATGAAGCGTGTTAAAAAAATGCTTGAATTGGCAAAAATAAAACAGGGCGAAAAGGTTTTAGATCTCGGATGCGGAGACGGCAGAATGGCTCATATCGCCTCCAAAGACCATGGCGCTGACGCTTTCGGCATTGAATTATCTCCTATTATTTACGCCATGGCGCGAATCTGTAATTTTTTCCGCGGATCAAAAGCCAAAATATTACTTCGCGATTTTCGACGGGTTGATTTTTCCGATGCGGATGTTTTAACTTTTTATCTTCTTCCTCCAATTTTAAAGCGTATGCGTGAAAAATGGGAACGCGAACTTAAACCCGGAGCGCGGATTGTTTCATACGCTTTTGAAGTGGAAGGCTGGGAACCCGTTTATATAGAGCCAAAAGATCCGGAGAACAACTATGCAAGAATTTTGGTTTATGAAATCCCAAAATCAATAAAAGAAAAGGGCAGTTCTGCGAAAACATGAATTATTTTTAGGACAATTTCAAATATTATCCATGTTGGCGCCGCGGCAATTTTACCAAAAATAATACTTAAAAAACTGCCGAGCATTAGCACGGGGATAAAAGGCAAAACGATTAAATTTGCGAGAGGCGCAAGGATGGAAAACCCTTTAAAATAATAAAAAATCAAAGGCAGAGTAAAAATTTGGGCGGCAAAAGTGGTTATAAAAGATTCTTTTATCCCAAGCTGATTCGGATATTTTTCAAAAATTTTCTTTAAGCGCCCTGAAAATAAAATTAGACCGAGAGTTGCGGCAAAAGACAACTGAAAACCGATGTCGTAAAAAATAATAAAAGGATCAAACAAAGCCATTAAAAATGCCGCTATAAAAAGCAAACGCAAACCGGAGGAATGCCTCCCAAACATTTTTGCAATAAGCGAAAGAGAACCCATAATTGCTGCCCGAACGACGGATGCTCCCGCTCCAACCATTAAAGTAAAAACAAAAATAAATCCGAGGGATAATACATTCGCGATTTTTCTCGGCAAAAAAACCAAAAAATTCTCTATAAACGCTATTAAAATCACTATATTAAATCCTGACAAAGCCAAGATATGGGTCAAGCCGGCACGTTTAAAATCATCCGTTACTTCCCGCGGAATTCCGCTCCTAACCCCGAACAAAATACCTGCCGCAAATCCGGATGAAGGAGACGGTAAAAACGCATCCAAACGCCCAGTTAAAAATCCACGCAATTTAAAAAGCTTGCCTTGAGCTTGCCGAAAGGGCGACAAAAAATAATTTTCCTGTTCCTTTTTTACGATCTTAATTCCGGGATTTTTTATAAAACCGGCGATGCGCGGATCACTTCTCAATGGCTCATCAATAACACCGACAATTTCAACGACATCCCCATAATTTAATTCCGAAAATTTCTGCGTTTGAATTAAAATCGTCCCTTTTGCCGGATACCATGCATCCAAATATTTAAAATCCGAAACTTCCAACTTAAATTGCGTATAAAATTCGCCTTCTTCGGGTTGTTCCTCAACAATACCTTTGACTGTTAATTTTTGACCCACATAGGAACCGGCATATCTTTCGTCAAATTCCGGCAAAGCTCCGATATAACGGATAGTCAAAACCGCGATTGCAATAACGGCTAAATATAAATTTCTGGTCTTCACAAACTCTCATGCTAGCAAAAGTTTATGAAATTTTTCTAAACTTTTTATGAATTTTTTGCCCAAAAAGTCGCCGCTAAACTGTCTTCATACGGATAAGTGGACGGCAGATATTTCCCGTATAAACCTTGCG
>JBBUCQ010000037.1:0-3685 GCA_038057715.1 Patescibacteria group bacterium
CCATGTTCCCCTTCTTCCGCCGCGAACAAACAAAAACCTCCCCCCTCTTTCTTGCTCTTGATATAGGCACGGAATTTGTAAAAGCTCTTGTTTGCGAAGCTGAAGGCAATGTTGCATTGGTTCGCGGTGTCGGAAAAACCCATCAAAGTCTTGGAGATATGCAATCCGGAGCCGTAATGGATATCGGCGGAGTTATTGAAAACTGCGGGAAAGCGATTGAAGAAGCCACCAATCAAGCGGGCGGATATCCGACGCAAGTGATAGTCGGCATAGCCGGAGAACTCGTAAAAGGAATAACCAGTCGCAATACATACGTACGCAAAGAACCGCATATTAAAATAGATTTGGGCGAACTTAAAAATATAATTCACAAAGTTCAATGGAAATCTTTTGAAGAAACCCGAAGCCAGCTTGCCTATGAAACGGGCAGTAATGAAATTGATATTAAACTTGTTAATGCGGCCATCGTTGACGTGCGAATAGACGGCTACCGCGTGACAAATCCTATAGGATTCCAAGGTAAAGAAGTTCAAATTTCCATTTTTAACGCTTTTGCCCCCCTTGTTCACTATGGAGCTTTACAAACAATCGCCGCGGAACTTAATTTGGATCTTTTAACAATCACCGCTGAACCTTATGCTGTTGCGCGCTGTCTGGAAGGAAAAGACGAAGAACCTTTAAATGCAATATTTATAGATATAGGAGGCGGAACAACGGATGTTGCCATAGTAAGAAACGGCACCCTTGAAGGCACAAAAATGTTCACTCTCGGCGGACGCGCTTTCACAAAACGAATCGCTTCCAATTTAAATATTTCATTCCAAGAAGCTGAAGACGTAAAAGTAGCTTATTCATTCGGCAAACTGGAAAAACAGTCCGAAAAAATAGTGCGCGAAGCAATGGAGTCGGATGCCGAAGTTTGGCTTGCGGGCATTGGTTTCACCCTTGCCGAATTTTATAATATTGATTCTTTACCCTCCAAAATATGGCTTTGCGGCGGAGGCTGTCATCTGCCCGAAATAAAAGAAGTGCTTGGAACAAAGGCTTGGTTGCGCGAACTTAATTTCCCGAAACCTCCCTCAATTTCCATATTGAATCCGAAACAAATCAATAATGTGAGAGACTCAACTAAACTCTTAACAAATCCCGAAGATGTTACCCCCATGGCAATCGCAAATGTCGGACTTGCGCTTGTCAACGAAGAACATTTAATGGGAAAAATTTTAAAAAAAGTGATACGGTTGATGCAGATATAAAAACCCTTTGCAAATTATGGATAAACCTTTAAAACCGCGGTTTGAAATTCAAAAAAAACGCATCGGCGGCGGTGGCGATAGCGATGGCGGTGCAAAGAATGCGGAACCGGAAGTCTTTAAGCCGGAAAAAATCGTCTACATTGAAATTGACGAAGAAATCACCCATGTTTTCGATAAAATCAAACGTCTGCCGGTTAAAAATATCGCGATTGTCATCCCGCGCCGCGCAATTGTGCTCCAAAGCATAATAAATTTGAAAATTCTGAAAAAGAAATTTGATGAAACCGGTAAAAAAATACTCATTATTACAACCGACCCTTCCGGTCTGCAATTATGCGAAAAAGCGGGCATAAGCGCCATTGAAAGATTATATGAAAATAAACCCGATGAATCCGAAGTAAAAGCTCCTTTGCCAACAAGAACCGAACGCCCGATTCGCACAGCGCACGGCGAAAAAATGTCGATCGCGGAAGTAATAAATAAGGACAAAAAATCCCTCCTAACGTCTGTATCCGATAAAATAAAAGAATATCTCAAGAAAAAGAAAAAAGACGCCGGCCAAACGCGACTCGTTTTAATTACGCCGAATAAACAAGCTCTCTTTACTCTTATTTTGGTAAGCGTTCTCCTTTTGCTTGCGATAGCATATATAGCTCTACCCGGAGCGACAATTTACATTACGCCGCGTTCAAGCGTAATTGACGCTTCCTTTAACATTTCTTTTTTGGATTTTGAAAGAAACAGAGATCTGCTTGAAAATACTTACGCCAACAATCTTTCCGCGGCAACTTTTCCTATTAATCCGCCGCTTTTTACAAGAAAAATCACCCATAACTCAACGGGAAAAATATTCAAAGGCAGTAATGCGCGCGGAATCGTTACAATCGTAAATTTAAGCGCCAATCCGTGGGATCTTGTCGTAAAAACGAGATTTCAAACGGAAGAAGGACTCATTTTCAGGCTTATTAACAGCGTGCGCGTGCCCGGAGCAAAAGGAAATTTACCGGGAACTCTTCCTGCTGAAGTTGTTGCCGACGAATTTGATTCGGACGGACAAACCATAGGAGATCGCGGAAATATACCGGCGTCAAAATTTTCATTACCGGGTATAAAAAATGAAGAAAATAAAAGGAAGCTCTACGCCGAAAGCAAAGTTCCTATGACGGGAGGATCAACTCTCGTTACTAAAAACATCACAAAAAATGATATTGATGCCGCGATCAATAAAGCAAAAATCCTCATAGTAAAGGAAGCGGCGAATGATTTAAAAAAATATATTGAAGAACAAAATCTCATTAAAAAAACTTCCCTATCAATACTTGACGATAAACATGTAATCAAAGTCAGCGAGCCGCAAATAGCCTCTGCCGGCGATTTACCGGGGAAAGAAGCCGAACAGTTTGAATTGACCGTAACTTATTCCGTCAAAGGCCTTGCTTTTGACAGACAACAATTAAACAACATGTTAAAAGAACGCCTCTCAAACCGCGTTGATCCGGATAAAAGAATCACAAAAATAAATGAAAACGATTTGAGCTATCGCTTTTTAGATAGCGATGAAAACGCCGGGAAAGTGCGGCTTACCGTTACAATCCGCGCAATCCAAGCTTATGAACTTGATCCTGAAAAAGAAAACGGCAGAAGATTTTTAAAAAAAATTGCAGACCACATTTTGGGTCTGCGCGTAAAAGACGCTATAAATTACCTCCAACAGCAAACCGATGAAATCGCAAAAGTGGAAATTACAACATGGCCGGTTTGGGCGCCGACCATACCGAATATAACGGATAACATAAAATTCGTGATAAAGGAGGAGACGGAATAGGGAAATTTCTACAGTCCCATTTGTTTTCTGATCTCTTCCGCTTTTTTCGCGTCCTCGTCGGCTTTTGAAGATTGCTCTTGTTTCATTTCAACATCAACCCAATCTTCATAATGCTGTTTAGCGAGCTTTTCCAACTGTGGGACGTGTTCTTCGCCCAACTCTGCAAATTTTTTGCGTTCTTCTTCAAAAATCTTAATAAGCTCGTCAACTTGGCTTTGTTTCAGCTTAGGAATGGATTCAATAATGCGTAATTTCTCATCTTTTGTGAGAGAAATGGATCCGGCGAGCAAATGTAAAAAATACTGCTCATCAAACTGAAGAGAATGCGGAGGGACTTTAATATTTAAAGCCTGCCCGAGTTTAGCTCCAAGCTGAAAATTCGCGGGTTTGCTCGGCGGTTTTGGAGGAGGCGGCGGCTGCATTCCCGGATCTTGCGAGCCTGCTCCTTGTCCGACCCCTGCACCTGCCGGCGGAGGAGGCGGCATATAAGCTCCGCCCATAGTTGGATCATAACCGCCAGGCGGAGGTGGTGGCGGTGGTGGTGGTGTAAATTGGTCTGCCATATAAAGCTAGTATACAACAAAAAATTAAAAGTCAAAATCAA
>JBBUCQ010000038.1:0-6973 GCA_038057715.1 Patescibacteria group bacterium
ACATTTTTATGCAAAGCTCCGATTGTCTCGCGCGCGATTATTTTCGCCCCGATCGCCGCCTGCAGTGTAATTTCAAAACTTTCTTTGGATATAATGCTTTTTAATTTTTTTGCCAGCGAAGAACCCAGTCTATAAGCCTCCGTACTGTGTACAATCGCCGAAAGCGCATCAACTTTCTCACCGGCGACTAATATATCCAGCTTAACCAAATCTTCTTTTCTATATTCCAAAAATTCATAATTCATTGACGCATAACCGGCAGTCGCACTTTTTAACTGATCATAAAAATCCATAATTATTTGTGACAAAGGAAGTTCAAAAGTCAAAATCGCGCGCACCGCTTCAAGATACTCAAGATTTTTATTTATGCCTCGTCTCTCTTCGCAAAGTTTCATAACAGCGCCGATATATTCGCGCGGAGTAATTATTTCAACCTTCATCCAAGGCTCCCGTATATCTGTATAATAATTTCTCTCCGGAAGCTCTACAGGGCTTGAAATAAGCACGGCCTGCCCATCCGTTTTTACAATTTCATAAGACACGCTCGGCGCCGTCACTATTAAAGAAAGCCCATATTCACGCTCCAGCCTCTCCTGCACGATTTCCATATGAAGAAGCCCCAAAAATCCGCATCTAAACCCATGTCCAAGCGCAACGGAACTTTCAACTTCAAATTGAAGAGCCGCATCGTTCATGGACAATTTCATTAAAGCGTCTTTTAGTAACGGAAACTCATCACCCTCAATCGGATAAATTCCCGCGTAAACGTACGGTGTTACTTTTTTATATCCCGGCAGAGGCTTTGGATTTTCAATATTTCCTCTCCAAAGAGTATCGCCGACCCTCGCTTCCGAAACCGTTTTTACGCCTGTAACGACATAACCTATTTCGCCGCATTTCAAAATGTCGCACGGACGATATTTCGGCTTAAAATAACCGACTTCAAGCACCTCCATTTCTTGTTTCGTATGCAAAGATTTAAGTTTATCTCCGCGTTTTATCTCCCCCTGAAATAAACGGACATACGCAACAACGCCTTTATAAGTATCATAAACAGAATCAAAAATTAGAGCTTTTGTTTCATCCGTGGAAGTGGTCGGGCGAGGAGAGGGAATCTTTTTCAAAAGCGCGTCAAAAATCTTCTCAACATTAAGTCCGGATTTCGCGGAAATACAAATTACTTCATCGGGATCAATTCCGAGAATATGCTTCAATTCTTCTTTTACTCTGCTGATATCGGCCGCAGGCAAATCTATTTTATTTATAACGGGAATAATTGCCAGATTATGCTCCAGCGCCAAAAAAGTATTGGCGAGAGTTTGCGCCTGAATCCCTTGCGTTGCGTCAACAACCAAAATCGCGCCCTCGCAAGCGGCAAGACTGCGCGAAACTTCATAACTGAAATCCACATGCCCGGGAGTATCAATCAAATTTAATATGTAATTGTTACCGCCCGAACTATAATCCATCCTAACGGGAGTCAGTTTTATGGTAATCCCCTTTTCTTGCTCAAGCTCCATGGAATCAAGCATCTGTGCATGTTTCATCTCACGACTGGAAACCGTGCCGGTAAGCTCTAAAAATCTGTCGGCGAGAGTAGATTTTCCGTGATCAATATGCGCAATAATGCAGAAATTCCTGATTAGATCCAACGTTTCCATTCTGCACTTTACTCTAGCAAAAATAAGGAGAAAATGGTATAATAATTTGATGCAATTTAAAGTACCACAAGATGTTTTAAGATCCGACAAAATAGTGGGACCCCTAACTATGCGTCAACTTATAATAGTTGCCATAGGCGGAGGGCTGGATTATTCACTTTATATAATCTTAAGCAAACAATATCTGGTTGAAATATGGCTTGTTCCCGTTGTATTAATCGGACTTATAACGGCGGCATTCGCATTTTTCAAATATCACGATATTTTGTTTGAAAAATTTGCTCTGATTTTTGTTGAATATAAATTTAAACCGCGCAATAGAACATGGCAAAAAATGCAAGGCGATGCCGTGCTTTCCGTCTTAAGTTCTCCTATAAAAACAGGCAAAGAGGATGCTTCCAAAGAAAAAGGACTAACCGGAGAAGAACGTCGCAAAAAACTTTTGGAAGTGACAAAAGTCGTTGATACTCGCTCAACCCAAGTGTCAAAATTTAAATAATTTATGTGGAATCCATTTTCTAAAAATTCGGAAGGCGTAAGAAAATCTTCGCAAAATACCAAAGCGGCAACTCAACTTCATATGAGGATCGCTGAAATACGCGATAATACGGTTGTGCTTAAAAATGGCGGTCTTCGCGCAGTCTTGAAGGTTTCAAGCCTTAACTTTAATTTGAAATCCGAAGAGGAACAAAATGCCATTATTTACTCGTATCAGGCATTTTTAAATACGCTGGAATTCCCGATTCAAATAGTCGTTCGTTCGCGTAAACTTGATCTTGATAATTACATAGAAAAATTAAAAGGAATCGCCGAAAAACAGACGAACACGTTACTCCAAAAACAAACTTACGATTATGCGGATTACATCCGAAGGCTTATAGAATACGCTGACATTATGGAAAAAGAATTCTATGTGGCTGTGCCGATGAATCCTGCACGGGCAGTCAAACAAAATTTCATTGAACAATTTTGGGAACATATGCATCCTGCCGATTCAATTCTTTCAATCACACACAGACATAAAGAATTTGAAGAACTCAAGAAAAATCTTACGCAGAGAGTAAGCGCTATTACATCCGGACTTGAAAATTGCGGCTTGAAAGTAAGCCAACTTTCCACTTCCGAATTGATTGCACTTTTTTATCAAATTTATAATCCTATTACAGCGCGCAACGAAAAAATTGAAGAGACTTCTGGATTAAATCTTCAAAGCGACGCGGATTTAGGGCATTAATCTCCAAAATATTATAGTATGAATATGAAAATAAATACTTTAATAATAGCGATTGCCATTTTTAGTATTAGTATAGGTTTATTATCAACTGCTGTTTTAGCGAGCGAGATTTCAACTCTCACCGTAAAAGTGCTTGATGACAAAGGGAATTATTTAAAAGATGCACAGGTCGAAATTTATCAAGGTAATTATTTTTACGATGACTCTAAAAAAAATTTAAACGCATTAAAAACAAATGAAAAAGGAGAGATACAGTTCATTTTACCCGACAATCTTTTCTCGACAATTTGGACTACTTATATTGTAGTGGTCGCGAAAAAAGAAAATTTCATAAGCTCATTCCGCGATAACTTCAATGTAAAATACAAAACCAACACAGATATAACCATCAAATTAAACAGTCCTTTGCCACCGACAGATTGGTCTCTTGCCGATATGTCTAAACTTCAAGTAATCCAACGCGGCACATTGGGTCCACTTGTCGCAAACGAATCATCACCATTCATATATGCTCTTCGGTTCAAACCGGAACTGTATAACAAAATAAAAAGAGTAAATGCTCATCTCATAATTACTACTCCTTCTACTGAACCATCAAATACTGCATTGTACGAATTTACCAAAAATAGCATTGATATTTATCAGCCACAATCATTCACTCTTAATCTCCCGGCTGGCAATTATGGATATTATTTTTATTTTGATATCAAATATAAAGATGGTTCGAGCGAAGCATATCCAAAACCATATCAAACTATGATGTATTATTTTGAAAACAATTATGTTGCGGACGGTTTCGCATATAATTTTGCGGTTGTGCCTTCTTCAAATTATTCAGAATGTCTGCCACTCAATAATGCTGGGCAAAATAATAATGATGAAAACAAACTTAACATTTTATTTATCAATATAGGTGAAGATCCTAGTTTGTTTCAAGCTGTTGCGAAACAAATGACCGAGGGGAAATACAATTTTATGGCAATGGAACCGTTTAGTTCCAATAAAGAAAAATTTCAATTTTGGTATGCGACTGAAAATTTATCTTCATTGGACGAAATAAAACCAAATGAAACCATTAATTACCAACTCATAAATAAAACACTGACCACTGACACTTTACCAACTGCTGAAAAAATCAAAAAAAGCTGTCATCTACCCAATAGGCAAATTGTATATATCATGAAAACAGAAGGGAGTGGGTGGGGAGTAAAATGCGTAGATGGATACGTCCGCATAGAAGTGGGACAAGCCGAATTAGACAAATGTCTAAAATATAAAGATCAAAATTACTGTTTGGATATTCTACGCTACGATGCCCTATTGGCGCATGAATTCGGTCATCAGTTTGCGGAACTCGTGGAAGAATATACGTCTGATAAACAGTTAGACACTACAACTTATTTTAAAAAATATAAAAATCCATATGGCATATATGATCCTTTCAAGGAATATGGAAGTTATTATTCTTTTCTTATAGACGCGGCAAAAGATTGTGTAGTAAGCGGAGGCGGAGAAGGACAATATTTATGCGCTCCGAATCCTAACATGAAAAAGGATTGCAAAAAGAATGCGAAGTGGAGAGGTCTTATTGGTTATGGCTGTGGCTCAAAAAATAAAGAAGATTGTAAACCGAATAATCCGCAATCTGTTTTTGAAGTAAATTGCGATAACATGGGAGGAGGAAAACCGGAATTCGGCACCGTTATGAAACCGACCAAAATAAGTCTTATGGGGTCTCTCGACGACTTAACAATGGGTGCTTTAAAACAAAACCTCTTCAACGTTTTATGCTCTTATGCCGGTAACGAAGCATCTCTCTTTTGTGAAACTTCTTACGAACCAAAAAACAGACTATATGGACCAGTAAATGAACGTCAGATTTGTAGATTTATGAAATTAATCACAGGTAAAACTGGCGGCGCATGCCATGAATATTTAAAATAAAATATCACTAAAAAAGACAGGGTTCTGGCGTGGACCTACTTTTGCGATCAAATGATCACTATCATCGGCCCTGAACTGTTTAACTTCCGTGTTCGGGATGGGAACGGGTTGGACCAGCTCGGAAAACACACCAGAGTAGTGCCTTTTTTATCAAATATATAATCCTATTACTGCGCGCAACGAAAAAATTGAAGAGACTTCTGGACTGAATCTTCAAAGCGACGCGGATTTGGGACATTAAGAGAATCTTAAACATCAAATTCTATTTCCTCCCACCCATCTTTTTCCGCAAGATCATCATAACTTCTTGTAGAATCGTTTTTTCGTGTTTTTACTACTATGCTTTGTGGTACAAAATCCTCCTCGAAAAAATCCACCCATCCTCTCCATTGATAACTACGGTCTATAGTACGTTCGAAATCCGAATCTGGAATAACCGTGCATACAACAGATCTATCATCCGGGACAAAAACCTTCGCCCGCCCTTTGCTACAATAACCTCTTAAATTAACATGCAAACGCGAAAACTCCCTGCTTGTTAAAGTAGCAGCACGTAGAGATTCTTGGAATACATTTAATGCGGAATCTATTCCATCCATCGTATCGTATTGATCATCACCTTGTACCGAAACCGAAACGCGCGCATCCGATTTGCACGCAAGAACAGGTCTCAAAAGCTTCAAAGTCTCTGAATACGAATTTATATTATGTTCGAGATTACTGCGACATCTGTTGCGCTGCTGATCTACTGTAACAAAGATTCCAGCAAGCACACCATTGACGGCCAATTCAACGCTTTCTCTAAAACTCTCAATCGTTTTAGGATCGCCAGAATGAATGCCGTGTGTAACGAGAACCATGCGAGATTGTCCTTGTCTAAGCTGAAAAATCCTATCAGCTAAATAGTTAAAATTATCAGCTCTAGTAACCTCCGACCCGATACCGGTGGTTACTATCGGAGCAAAAAAATGACTTAATGATTCCAAAGCACAATCAATCTGTTCACGTGTAAGCTCCCTAATCATCATATCTTCCCGGCAATTGCTTTCAGAAAAATTGCCGCAATGATGACATTTTTCAGGGCATCCTTTTGCCAGCTCAAAAGTGTCTATTTTGAACGACGATTTAATATCGGAAAACCGCATATATAAAAATACACGGCAAAATTAGCGGCGAACACATTAAGCGTCAAAAATAGACTTTTTAACCCCTTAAAAACGTCCATGAACAGATTAAAAACTATTTTGTGCTTTCCGAAAAAGTCTGGAAAAATTATCAAATTGCAAACGTTGAATGTCGGCAATAACTTTTGATTTAATAAGAGTTGAATAAGGATAATCCGGTTCAGAAACATCATTGAAAAGCACATAATCGTTCGTGTCCGAAAAAATAATCCAACGATTTTTGAAATTAATTTCCGTATGCACATCAAAAATATTCTTAAATTTTTCCAAATCTTCCTTTTTACAAAAAGCGGCGAGATTGGAACCATATGTTGTACAAATCGCATGATGAGAAGCGTGTTTAGCCCTTTTGTTGCGAAATTGCAATCCGAGATCGTTTGACCCAATAGCTGTTATAAAATTTTCATAATCACCAAAATCCAAATTAACGTCATACGGCAAAGTAGCCATTGTAAGATATGCATCAATAATCTGATCGGGCGTATAGAAGGTTTCAAAGTCTTCTATTGCTTCTCTGGGCAGTCTCAAAAAAGGAGCTATTTCCTTCAATTTATACGCTATTTTGCCTGTTTTTCTTCGCTTTCGTAATAATTCAGCAACCAATGTTTTCAATGAAAGCGCTCGTATAGCTTCCGGAGTTTTCTCTACCATTTGTAGATTCTTCAGTATAGAAAAAGCATCGTATACAGTACTTTTTCTCAACCCTGTACGTTGTATAATTTCCCAAATAGACGATGCTGGTTTTTTTAGCAATGAAATATAAACCAACACCTCTTGTTCGGAAAGACCGGCTTCCAAAAGCAGTTTTTCGAGTTTTTTATGCAAAACCATAATATAAAATTATTATATGGATTTTGATTATACACCAAATCTCAATACGCAAAAAAGGCACTACTCTGGCGTGGACCTACTTTTGCGATCAAATGATCACTATCATCGGCCCTGAACTG
>JBBUCQ010000039.1:0-2360 GCA_038057715.1 Patescibacteria group bacterium
ACAATTCCGGATGATGATTTAATTTTCCTACAAAGAAAAGAAATTCCGCTTCCGACTCTTTGTCCGGATGACAGACGGCGGCTGAGGCTTTCTTTCCGCAATGATAGAAAACTTTACCGCCGCAAATGCGATTTATGCCAAAAAATGGTTATTTCAGTATATGACGAAAATGCACCATTCCCTGTTTATTGCTCGCCATGCTGGTGGAGCGACAGATGGGACGCAGGAATCTTCGGCAGAAAATATGACCTAAACAAGCCGTTTTTTGAACAATGGAACGAATTAAATAAAATCGTGCCCCATATTGCTCTTTGGCAAATTCAAAACGAAAACTGTGAATTTTCCCACGACACAAGCTACAACAAAAACTGCTACATGATTTTCGGCGCGGATTATAACAGAGATTCATTTTATTCATGGTCGGCCATTAAAGACCACGATATATGCGATTGCGCGGCGGTTTTTGAATCCGAAAGACTCTACGAATGCACGGATTGCCTTATGTGCCAATTTTGCACATACGGCCAGTTGATGCGAAATTCAAGCAGTTGTCATTTTTGTTTTGATTTAATCAATTGCCATAATTGTTTCGGATCTTCGGGTCTTCGCAATAAATCATTCTATTTTTTCAACGAACCTTTATCTCAAGAGGAATATAATGAAAAAATGAAAACAGTTGATTGGACATCTAATGGCATTTGGGAAAATATTAAAAAATGGTATGAGGCAAGTCTGCCGGTGCCGCGCAGATATGTTCAACAAAGAAATTGCGAAGATTCAACAGGCAGTTATATGGGAAATTGTAAAACCGTTAGAGACAGTTTTGACGTTGAAGAATGCCGCGACTGCTCATCATTATTATTGGGTTATCAATGCAAGGATTGCCATGACGCAGAGATACTTTATTATGCAATAGAAGTTGTCTATAATTGCCAAACTTTAATAAGAAACTGTTTTAATGTTTTCTTTTCTTATTTCGTAAGAGATTTAAAAGAAGCCTACTACTGCAATGAATGTTACGCGTCGCAAAGTCTGTTCGGATGCGTTGGTTTACGAAATAAAAAACACTGCATTTTAAATAAACAATATTCTCAAACTGAATACATGGAGTTGGTCGAGAAAATAATTAAACAAATGAAATACAATGGAGAGTACGGCGAATTTTTCCCGGCGGAATTTACACCGTTTCCGTACAGCGATACCACTGCGGTTGACTATCTTGATTTATTTGAATCTTCTCCGCAAAAAAAAGATGAAAAAACCTACCAGCCTCAAACATATACTGTGCCGGAGAATATCGCAGAAGTTCCTGATTCAATATGTGATGAAGTTCTAGCGTGTTCTCAATGCGCGAAAAATTTCCGCGTAATCCCGCAGGAATTGAATTTTTACCGCAACATGAAATTGCCGATTCCTCATCGTTGTTTTGATTGCCGTCACAAAGCACGTTTATTGCGCAGGGGACCGAGAAAACTTTTTGACCGCACATGCGGCAAATGCAATGCCCAAATAAAAAGCAGTTATGCATCAAATCGTCCTGAAATCGTATATTGCGAAAAATGCTATTTAGAAACTATATATTAATGATAATATTATTATTGTATGAATTCTCTTATTAAAAAACATTTAATAAAAAATGTATTAATTGTTTTTATCACTATCATTTTCTATCCTGTGATTTCACGGTCATTGAATCAAATTAAAATTGAACAGATGAACGATTTCTTGCTTATTTTAAGCATATTATTAATGATCTCAAGTTTCGCAAACTTCGCATTCACATATGAAAAAAGTAAATTGAAAACAAAAAGCGGAAGTATTTTGTCTTACTATTCCACATTCGTTTTTATGTTGCTGACTGCGCTATTACTGGAAAGCATGGTATTGGCAGTAAAAGTTGTTTACCCTTCTTTTTATGTCATGATTTTTGAATTCGCCATATTACTCTATATAGGTATAATTTTGTATGACTTTTGGGATTTATTTAGAGCTGAAATTTAAAAAACCATATGAATTCTTGGCTGATTTTTGCTTTGCTTGCGCCCGTACTCTGGGGATTCAGCAATGTTCTGGACTGCGCCATCCGCAGGGAATTTGTTAAAAACGACACGGCAATTACGTTTTTTTTGGCCGCGACGCGTCTGCCTCTTCTCATTGTATTTTTTATAATAATTGGTTTTAAAATACCGCCGATCAACGCCGTCTTTTTTATATTGCTCGGCGGCATGCTGTGGATGCTTCCTTTCATTCTCTATTACAAAGCGATTGAATTTGAAGAACCGAGCCGAGTTGTACTTTTAATGCAAACCGCGCCAATTTTCGTTTTATCAATAAGCTTTTTTGCGATAGGCGAAACTCTT
>JBBUCQ010000040.1:0-2658 GCA_038057715.1 Patescibacteria group bacterium
ATCTTTTGTAATTTTTAACCGCGAAATCAAAGATGTTTTTAAAAAGAACGAAGATATAGCGGAAATCAGTGTTTATACTTTTGCCGGAGAAGTTTTATATGATTCTTCACAGGAAAAAGATCGCCAATACGAAGGTGATAAGCGCGAAATAGCCGATCCGGATTTGGCTGCGCGCGTGAAAGCGAGTTTACCGAGTTATTTATTGGAAAACGGACGGACCGTTTATTTGAAAAAAGATGCGGAAGGGAATTATAAAAACGTAAACGAAAATGAAAAAGAAATTTCTGGATTGGAAGATAAAGACGTTATTTTAAACATAGTTTATCCGGTTTCCGGAAAATTCGCGGTTCAGTTTGATGTGACGTATCAGGCTTTGGAAAGCCGCGTGAACCGCATGACGGGTCGTATAGTTTTGCTCCTTGTTTTCGGTGTTTTGCTCGGACTCGGGTTCGCGTGGAATTTTTCGCAAAAAATAACACAGCCCATTGAAAAATTAACAACCGGAGCGTTGATTTTAGGAAAAGGGGATTTTACAGTCCGTGTGCCGGTGCAGACGCAAGATGAAGTCGGGGTTCTTGCCGAAACTTTCAATAAAATGGCGGCTGATTTGCAAGTTTCCACAAAAGCGCTTGTTTATAAGGAACGCATGGCGAAGGAACTGGAAGTTGCCGCAAATATCCAAAAACAAATTTTGCCGAAAACTCTGCCGCAAATAGAAGGTCTTGATATTGCGACGGCGCTTGTTCCGGCTGTTGAAATCGGAGGCGACTGTTATGATTTTATTAAAATTGATGCCGATACTCATATTATGTATTTGAGCGACGTTACGGGGCATGGAATTCCGTCGGGAATCGTTGTAGCAATCGCAAATGCTCTCATTTACAGCTATGCGAAATCGCCGAGCCTAAAGGATATTTTGATAAACGCGAACAGCGTTATGCGGGAAAAAACAGCGTCAAACATGTTTATGACTCTTATTATGTTGCGCTATAGCAAGGGGAAATTGGACTATATAAGCGCCGGTCATCCTGAAATGCTACACTATTATGCCGAGCAAAAAAAAGTTGTTGCCGAAAAGGGCGGAGGAATTGCTCTGGGAATGGTTCCGGACGTTTCAAAGGTTTTGAATCAAGCGTCAGTGCCTTTTGAGGCGGGGGATTTGATAGTGCTTTATAGCGATGGAATTCCGGAAGGGGTTAATGAAAGAGGGGAACAGTATGGCATGCCGAGAATGAAGCGTGTCTTACAAGAAGCCGCGGGTGAATTAAAAAGCGCTCTTGCTGTGAAAAACGCTCTGCTCGCCGATGTAAAAGAGTTTATGGGAAAAGCGGTTCAGGCTGACGATATTACCTTGGTGGTGATTAAGAAAAATTAATAAGGCAATAGGGTATGGCGCAGATTGGCTCGTGTTTCTTCAGGTTTGCGCGGTTTTTTCGGATCTTCCGGCGGCAAAGGTTGTTTTAAAGCTGTGCCGTAAGCGCATGTATCCGTTGTCCAACAATATAAATCGGACTCCGGAGGTACGCCCGGAATTGGGTTCGGGTTCGGGAGGTGGTAAGTTGCGCATGTCATGTCTTTTGGTTTTTGAATTTCGTCAGGTCCTTCTTTAATAGTTCCATCCAAGAAACCTCCAACAACTTGTGTTCCTATATCCAGCTGAATTTGTCTTGGGCAATTGTCGCCGCCGGTTGATGTTTTTGGAGGAAGGCTTCTTTCAAATTGACATGTCGTCGTGCGTTCAAGCTTATCAGAAGGATTTATTGTCATTTCATATGTCAAAGCGTCATCCCCGTTTGCTTTGTGTCCATTTTTAAGATCAACAGTGATATCTCCCGAATCATGTAAGAGTGTTATTCCAACGGTATTAATATCTCCTATTTTTACGTCGCCTTCTCTTTCCACTGCATTATTTGGTAGAGCCATTGTTAATTTATATCCGCTCTTTTCGCCGTAATTAGTACGAAGTACACATGGAAAACTGATATTGCTTGGCATTTTAGGATTTCTTTCAGTAAATGAAGTTGGAGCGGTGGGTTTAGTGATAGGTTTTTTGCGTGGTTTTTTACCAACTTTTGTCCCTTCGCAACGCTTTTTACACCTATCTTCGGCTTCGTTATATCCTGCTTCGCGGCCTGCTTCATGACCTGCTTTATGACCTGCAATAAATCCGTCGGCATCGCCTTCTTTATATCCAGCATCGTATTCAACTTCGCAATTGCAATCACTGTTTTCACCGGGAGTTCCTGCACCGTCTTCCGCTTTTGCAGGTTGAATTGCAGATAAAGTCGTAGCGGCGACAGCCAAGATAGCGATGCTAAGTTTTTTAGAGCTATGATGTTGGGTTTCTGTTTCCGTTTCAGGTGTAAGTTTTTCCATAATAAAAAATGTTAAATTAGTTAAAAAGGGACTAAATATAACCCTGTTTTTCCTTTTATGCAAGGTCAAATTTTGAGATTAACAGCGCAATAGCATATTTAAAACATATAATAATGATGCTGTGAATAAAAGAGAATTAAGAAAAAAGTTTATTAAAAAGCGCTCCGACCAATCTTCTTTAAAAAAACACAAAAAAGATAAAAAAATATTACAGCGTTTGGCTAAATTTTCGCCATTTTTGCTTGCCAAAGAATTTTTTACTTATATAAATCATCAGGGGGA
>JBBUCQ010000041.1:0-12655 GCA_038057715.1 Patescibacteria group bacterium
GGAGAGGATAAAAATGGAACGACAACAAAATAATGAGGAGGAAGGCCTATGGTTCAGAAATTTTTAAATCTGGTTAAAGAAAAAGCGAGATTGAATCCGGCGCGAATTGTTTTTCCGGAAATTTTTGATCAGCGCATTTTACACGCTATCCCTAAAATCTTAAAAGAAAAAACCGCGTGGCCCGTTTTAATCGGCGATCCGAAAAAACTGCCGGCTGATCTTAAAAAATGCGAAATTATAGATATTGAACATGACAAAAAACGTAAAAATCTTTATGCGGAAAAACTTTTTGAGTTGCGCAAGGACAAAGGATTAACGCTTAAAGAAGCTCAAGAACTTATATCAGATTACAATTATTTCGGGGTTATGGCGGTAAAAATGGGTGAGGCGGACGGAATGATTTCCGGAGCATCCTCAACAACAGCTGACACTCTCCGTCCGGCTTTGCAAATTATCAGCACAAAAGAACGCTTTCATAAAGTTTCAGGATTTTTCTTTATGGTGCTGGAAAATCGGCTTCTGCTTTTTGCGGACTGCGCCGTGAATATTGAACCGGACGCGCACGGACTCGCGGATATTGCGATTGATACTGCGGAAACAGCAAAACGTTTTGGAATTACTCCGCGAGTCGCAATGCTTTCGTTTTCCACAAACGGTTCAACAAAACATCCGAGCGTTGACCGTGTGAAAGAAGCGGTAAAAATTATAAATTACAGGAAACCGGATTTGATTTGCGAGGGCGAAATGCAAGTTGATGCGGCGTTAGTACCCGAGGTTTGCGCCAGAAAATTTCCGCGCTCGCGAGTACCGGGGAATGCAAATGTTTTAATTTTTCCCGATTTGGATTCGGCTAATATTTCTTATAAATTGGTTCAACGCTTAGCTGGCGCCCAAGCAATCGGACCTATAATTCAGGGCTTACAAAAGCCGATTAACGATTTATCGCGCGGATGCAGTGTGGATGATATAGTTAATTTGGCTGCGATTACGTCCGTTGAAGCGCAAGACGCACGATTAACAATTGACATTTAACATGTGACATTTTGACAAATGCTTATCCTAATCTTTAACTCCGGTTCCTCGTCGCTAAAATTTGAACTTTTTGAATCAAAGGGGAAAACGCTAAAATCGCTTTATAAAGGTGGTTTTGATAATCACGGAAAACCGATTAAAAATTTTGAGGCGCTGGTAAAAAATGCAATTCAGGAACTTCTAAAAAAACGCGTCTTAGAAAATTCGGCTGAAATTCAGGCTGTGGGTCATCGCGTCGTGCATGGCGGTGAAAAATACACAAAACCGACAAAGATTACGACTACCGTAATTAAAGAAATTCGCAAACTTTGCAAACTTGCACCGCTTCATAATCCGCCGAATCTTGAGTGCATTCTGGCGACTAAAAAACTTCTGCCTTTTGCCGCTCAAGTTGCCGTTTTTGACACCGCATTTCATCAAACAATGCCGGAAAAGGCTTATTTATACGGAGTCCCCTACTCTTTTTATAAAAAATTCGGAGTGAGACGCTACGGCTTTCATGGAACAAGTCACCAATATGTTTTTGAACAGGCGCAAAAACGACTTGGGGAAAAAGCGACGCGGCGGACAATAACCTGCCATCTCGGGAATGGATGTTCTATTACGGCTATTTTGGATGGAAAAGTTATAGACACGAGCATGGGATTTACGCCTTTGGAAGGCGTGCCGATGGGAACGCGCAGTGGAGATATTGATCCGGCGATTATTTTTTATTTACTTCAACGTGGATTTTCTGCAGTGGAAATTGAAGAAACTTTAAATAAAAAATCTGGACTGCTCGGCGTTTCGGAAATTTCAGGAGATGTACGCGATCTTTGGGCGAAATATCAGAAAAAAAATCCCGCCGCAATCCGGACGCTTGAATGGTTTGCGTATCGCATTGCAAAATATATAGGCGCATATACGGCGACTCTCGGAGGTTTGGATTGCGTGGTTTTCACGGGAGGGATTGGAGAAAATGCAGGATACCTTCGCAAATGGATCATGTCGTATTTTCCAAAATTTCCAAAAAATCGCGTACTGACGGTAAAAACGGATGAAGAGCTGAAAATTGCGGAAGAAACGGAAAAATTACTAATTTCTAATTGAGCCGAGGATCCTCTTGACTTTTTATTTCGCGGCATGTACTGTTGCACCAGTACACTATGATTCCACTTTCACATCTTAACGAACTCTGCGACGTCCTGAAGAAGGTACGCAACAGATCTGAAGCACTCATTCTGCTGAAGGATATTCTTACTCCTCGCGAATTGGCTTCGGTGGTTGAACGCTGGCAGATTGTAAAATGCCTTATGAAAAGCATGCCGCACAGAAAAATCAGCCAAACGCTCGGGGTAAGCATTGACAAGGTGACGCGCGGCGCAAAAGCATTAAAGTATAGTCGCGGAGGATTCCGGTTGTTTCTCTGGCGCAAGCGCTAAAACGTCCGAAGCGCATAGGTTGTGCCTTCCACTTAGTGCGCTCTATACGGCGGTATCCGGTATCCCTAATTCCCAATTTCGGCTTTGTACTGGTACACCAGTACAAGTATAATATCTATAAAAAGCACTTCCCTTATCCGTAAATTGCAATTCTCGGTTTGTACTGATACACCAGTACAAGTGCAAAACCGGCAAAAAGCATACCGCCTACCCTCTGATATTTTAACCCCAAAAAACACCCAGTTCCCACTCCACCTCACTATCAACAAAAATCCCATGAAACCACATTACAAAACAATCATCTGTGATACAGAAACGCCCGTAAGTTTATACAGCAAACTGGCGCAACACCATGCGTACGCATTTTTGCTGGAAAGCGCTGAACCTCATCAAAATATCGGGAAATATTCAATAATCGGCTTTGAACCGCAAGAATTGCTTATTTTTCCGGTAAATGGAAAGAAAAATCCTCTTGATGCCATGAAAAAAGCATATGAAAAATTCAGCTTCACCCCAAATCCCGATTTACCGCGAATACAAGCGCCTTTTGTCGGCTATTTTTCATATGAAACAGCGCGGCATTTTGAAAATATTGAGCTTCCCACCAAAAATGCCGAAATCCCCGAAGGAATATTTTTCCTGCCGAAAAATCTGCTTATTTTTGACCATTTTAAGCGCACTTTAACTGCTATTTCCTACGACAAAAAACAGCTCGAAAAACTTCTAAAAGATATTAAAAATATAAAATACGCCCCGAATCCAAAAGAAATTTTTGAACCTCAAGGCGCGAGCGAAGCGAATGATAATGATAAGGGATTAAATCGCCCAAAGGGCGAAACCGTAACTCAAAACGTTACATCCCGAAATTTTGAAAAGCTGGTTTCCAAAACAAAAGAAAATATATATGCGGGAGAAATTTTCCAAATAGTTTTGTGCCAAACATTTCAACAAAAAACGGAGGAAGCGCCGTTTGATTTATACAGAAAATTGCGCCGTATTTCCCCTTCTCCATATATGTATTATCTTCAATATCCGGATTTTTCTGTCATCGGTTCATCTCCGGAAACGCTTATTAAAACGCAAGATGACGAAATTGTTTTAAGACCGATTGCGGGCACGCGCAGACGCGGACGCGATGATAATGAGGATAAAAAAATGGAGGAAGAATTAAAAAATGACACGAAGGAACAGGCCGAACACATGATGCTTGTTGATTTGGGAAGAAATGATGTTGGGCGAGTTGCGCAGGCGGGAACGGTAGAAGTCACTCAACTTATGGAAGTGGAAAAATTCAGCCATGTGATGCATTTGGTTTCCGAAGTGCGCGGAAAACGCAAAAAAAACAGTTCTCTTTTTGACATATTTAAGGCGGCTTTTCCTGCAGGAACTTTAACTGGTGCGCCAAAAATACGCGCAATGGAAATAATTGCCGATTTGGAAAAAGCTCCGCGTGGAATTTATGGCGGAGCAGTGGGATATTTTGACCTCTCGGGCGATATGGATTTTGCAATTGCAATTCGTACAATGGTATATCGCTCCGGTGTCGTAACTCTTCGCGCAGGAGCGGGAATTGTGTATGATTCAATTCCGGAATCGGAAGATAAAGAATGCCACAATAAAGCGGCGGCTCCACTAACCGCATTAACATGAAAACTTTAATTTTAGACAATTACGATTCATTTACTTATAACCTCTATCAATATTGCGCGGAACTCGGAGGAAATCCGGTTGTGTTTCGCAATAATGCGCTTTCTTTAAAAGATATTGAACGCGATAATTACACGCATATAATTATTTCACCGGGACCCGGATCTCCTGAAAATAAAAAAGATTTTGGGATTTGTGGAAGTGTTATAAAAAATTTCGCTTCTAAAATTCCAATTTTGGGGGTTTGTCTCGGGCATCAAGGAATAATCCACTTTTTGGGGGGACGCGTGATTAGAGCGCCTATTCCGGTGCACGGCAAACGCAGTTTGGTAAAAATAAACAATAAAAATCCTCTTTTTAAAAACTTGCCGGAAGAAATTGAAGTCATGAGATATCATTCTTTAATCGGAGACGGCAGCAAAATTCCTGCTGAACTTTCGGTTATAGCGGAAACAAAAGATAAACTGGTAATGGCTGTCGCGCATAAATCGTATCCTCTTTTTGGAGTGCAATTTCATCCGGAAAGCATCGGAACGCCGGAAGGAAAACAAATTCTGCAAAATTTTTTAGAAATAAAAATATCTGCAAAAGGAATGGATAAAAGAGAAGCCGAAAAAACTCTTTGCAAAATGGTGAGTGGAAAAATGAGCGAAAATGAGATGGGGAAAATACTGTTAGAAATGGCTCAAAGGGGCGAAACTGTTTCAGAAATAATCGGTTTTGCGACGGGAATGCGGAGATATGCCAAAAAATTGCCGGTTAAAAATCATGATTTGATGGACACTTGTGGGACAGGAGGTTCGGGACTTCCAAGAATGAATATTTCAACTGCAGTAGCCTTTGTTTTGGCTGGCGCAGGAGTCAAAATCGCAAAACACGGGAACCGCGCCGCGTCCGGAAGATGCGGGAGCTTTGACTTGCTGGAAGAGCTCGGTATCAATATTAATATGCCGGCGTCTGCTGTTGCCCGTGCGATAGAAGAAATCGGCATTGGATTTATTTTTGCGCCGGCTTTTCATCCTGCAATGAAATTGATTGCTCCTGTGCGAAAAAAAATGGGAATACGCACAATATTTAATTTACTCGGACCGCTGACTAATCCTGCGAAACCTAAATACCATCTACTCGGTACAAATTCCGTAGAAACCGCTGAAAAAATGGTTAAAGCTATGGCATATTTGGGCTATACGCGGGCGATGGTTGTCAGTGGCGAAGATGGCTTGGACGACGTAACTCTTTGCGGTAAAACGCATATTTTTGAACTTAATCGCGGAAAAATACGAGAATTTGATTTTACGCCTGAACAAATCGGGCTTAAACGCGTGAAAAATTTTAAAAATATAGCGGGCGGATCAAAAGAAAAAAATGCGGAACTTTTTATGAAACTTTTACAAGCAAAATCACCAATAAATTTACAAAATTTACTTTATTTAAATGCGGGATTCGGGCTTGTGGTACGAGGATTAGCGTACACGCCTTTGGAAGGGTTCAAAATTGCCCGTCAGGCGGTAAAATCCGGAAAAGCTTATGAAAAATTTATAGAATACAGGGATTTCAGCAGACGGTTTTTGCCGTTTAGGAATGCAATAACAGGCGTAGACTCGGCGGCGAGAAAAATCGCCGTAATTGCAGAAATAAAACTCCGATCCCCTTCCTTCGGTAAATTTCTTATAAAATCCATTGAAAAATTAGTACGCATATACGAAAAAAACGGGGCAAGCGCAATTTCAGTAGTAACCGAACCGAAACTTTTTAACGGATCCCTAAAATTATTACAAAAAGTGCGAAGTCTAACTTCTCTCCCGATTTTAAGAAAAGATTTCATAAAAAAGGCTGAACAAATAGACGAAAGCGCAAAACTCGGCGCTAATGCAATTTTGCTGATTGCAAAGATATTAACAAAAACGCAATTGAAAACTCTTGCTGAACGCGCCCTAAATAAAAATATTGTTCCGGTTATTGAAATTCACGATGAAAATGATTTAAAGAAAATCTACGGAATAAAAAACGCAATAATCGGAATAAATAATCGCAATTTAAAAACATTTAAAACAAACGTGAATCACGCAAAAGGCCTTTTGAAAAAAATTAAAAACATGCCAATAATCATTGAAAGCGGCTTCTCCAAACCCGAAGAATTAAGACAGTATAAAGGTTCCGCCTCGGCCGCTCTGATAGGAACAGCTTTTTTAACCTCAAAAAATCCTTCTAAACTTTTAACCCAATTTATCCATGCTGGTAGTACTAAATAAAAACACGGCGAAAAAAGATATTGAAAACATTTTACGGCGCATAGCCGAGATGGGATTGCGTGCCGAAGAAATTCCGGGTTCAACCCGCACCGCAATCGGAATATTGGGCAACACGGGCTACGTTGATGCCGACGCGCTAACCCAAATGCGCGGAGTTAAAGAAGTAATCCACGTTACAAAACCATATAAATTAGTGAGCAGAGAATGGAAAAATTCCGACACTGTAATAAATGTTGACGGCGTAAAAATCGGCGGGAAAAATTTTACAGTCATGGCAGGACCATGCAGTGTTGAATCCGAAAAACAACTTATGAAAACAGCAGATGCTGTAAAAAAAGCCGGAGCGCAAATTTTGCGCGGAGGAGCTTTTAAGCCGAGAACAACACCATATTCATTCCAAGGTTTAGGCGAAGAAGGCTTAAAAATTCTGCAAAAGGCAAAACGCAAATTCGGTTTGCCCATAATCACGGAGCTTCTTCATGTAAAACATTTGGATTTGGTCGCCTCTTACGCGGATATAATTCAAATTGGCGCGAGAAATATGCAAAACTTTGAGATGCTTGTCGCAGTTGGAAAATTGAAAAAACCGGTGATGTTGAAACGCGGCATGTCGGCGCGACTGGAAGAATTTTTGCTTGCGGCTGAATATATTTTGAATGAAGGGAATCCAAATGTAATTTTATGCGAACGCGGAATTCGCACTTTTGAAACAGCTACGCGCAACACGCTTGACCTTAATATTGTGGCTTTAATAAAAGAACTTAGCCACTTGCCTATTATTGTAGATCCAAGCCATGGAACTGGACGATATTCTCTTGTTGCACCACTTTCTCTCGCGGCAAAAGCTGTCGGAGCGCACGGACTTATGATTGAAGTCCATCCGGAGCCGGAAAAAGCGCTTTCGGACGGCGATCAATCGCTGAATTTTAAAAATTTCTCGGTGTTGATGAAGAAATTACGTTCCATTTTTAATAGCGCTCGTCACGCTCGCGTATTATGAAAAAAGGATATTTCGGAAAATTCGGCGGCATGTTTGTTTCTGAACTGCTTGTAAAACCTCTGCAGGAAGTTACAGTCGCCTTTGAAAAATTCAAAAAAAATCGACCGGCGCAAAAGGAACTTAAAAAACTTCTGCGCGATTATGTCGGCAGACCGACTCCGCTATACTATGCCAAAAATTTATCGGAAAAATTCGGGTTTAATCTTTTTTTAAAGCGCGAAGATTTAATTCATGGCGGCGCGCATAAAACAAACAATACAGTTGGCCAAGCTTTTCTCGCTAAACAGATGGGAAAACGCGAATTAATCGCGGAAACGGGAGCAGGACAACACGGTTTTGCCGTCGCTCTCGCCGGCGCGCTCTCTAAAATTCCCGTTAAAATTTTCATGGGGGAAAAAGATATTGAGAGGCAACGTATGAATGTACAACGAATGAAACTTTGCGGAGCTGAAATTATTCCGGTTAAATCCGGATCTCAAACTTTAAAAGACGCGATAAATGAAGCTCTCCGTTACTACGTATCCAACAGCGAAAAAACTTATTATTTATTCGGGACGGCAGCCGGACCGCATCCTTTCCCGTCAATCGTACGATATTTCCAGAAAATAATCGGTGAAGAAACACGGCGGCAAATAAAAGAAAAAATCGGTCGCCTGCCTGATTATGTAATCGCATGCGTAGGAGGCGGAAGCAACGCAATCGGAATTTTTTCCGCTTTTTTACGCGATAAAAATGTAAGGCTGATTGGCGCCGAGGCAAAAGGCGGAGCATCTTTAAATAAAGGGGTAATCGGCTCTCTGCACGGCGCAATTTCATATTGCCTGCAAGATAACGCCGGACAAATTTTGGAAAGCCAAAGTGTCGCGGCAGGCCTGGATTATCCCGGGGTAGGACCGGAACACAGCGCGTTAAAAGATGCCAAGCGCGTGCAATATTTTCCGATTACAGACGCGGAAGCTTTAAAAGCTTTCCATTTATTATGCGAAGAAGAAGGAATTATTCCTGCCCTTGAATCAGCGCACGCGGTCGCTTATGCCGCGAAATTAAAAGGGAAATTGCCGCGCAATGCAACTGTAATTGTTAATCTCTCGGGGAGAGGAGATAAAGATTTAGATACAATTTTCCAATGAATAAATTTTCAAACGACAGATACGCGAAAACCTTTGAGAAACTCAAAAAAGAGCGCAGAATCGGATTTTGTCCGTTTGCGGTTTTGGGCGACCCGACGCCAAAACTTTGCCTTGTTCGCATAAAAAAATATCTTGAAGCACAACCTGATTTCCTTGAACTTGGCATCCCATTTTCCGACCCTATTGCCGACGGTCCAACAATTCAAGCCGCTGACGAACGTGCTTTAAAAGCGGGCGTAACTCCAAAAAAAGCGATTGAGCTTGTTAAAAAAATCCGCGCAATGATACAACAACATAATCGCGATATTCCGATCGGCATACTCGCCTACTCCAATATCGTTTTGCGCTACGGCATACAAAAATTTTACCGCGACCTTAAACAAGCAGGCGCAGACAGCATTTTGATAGCCGATGTTCCGCTTGAAGAAATAAAACCTTTCGCAAAAGCCGCAAAAAAACACAAAATCCATCAAATCTTTATTGTCAGCGAATATACCGACAACGCACGCCTCAAAAAAATAGAAAAAATTGCGAGCGGTTTCTTGTATGCGGTAAGCGTACTCGGCATCACGGGTGCGCGAAAAGAATTAAGCAAATCAACGCTGGACTTCGTGCGCCGCTTAAAAACAAAGACCCGCCTTCCGATCATGGTCGGTTTTGGAATTTCAAGCCGCGATCACATAAACGCACTGCAAAAAGCCGGCGCAAACGGCGCAATTATAGGCAGTGCGCTCGTAAAGACACCAACTTTCAAACTACCGCAAATTTTGAAAAATTTACGCGGCTAAAAAGTGCTATAATAAAATTATGAAAACTAAATTTTTAATAATCGCTCTGGCGACTTTCTCCGCAATTTTCCTAACTGCGTGTTTCGGCAACGAAAAAGAAGACGATGATGCGCTACAACCGGAACCGCAAGAAGTAAACGCAGATACCGTTTTGGATAACAGAATATTTAACGAAGCTGTAACATCCCTTAATTCAAAAAGATGCGGCGAAATAAAAGCATCCGCCAAAAAAGAAGAATGCGCGACCGTTATTTCAAGCCTTGCACTCATAGATAAAGCCGTACAGCAAAAAGACAAAACCGTCTGCAAACAAATAACGCTGGAACGCTACGCGGAATCTTGCTCAGCCGGCGTAAATCAAGCGATTGCGGATTCACAAAGAGAAGAAACCGCGCTTAAGGAAGCACAACAACAAGAAAAATTGGCGGAAGAAATTTTTAAAAGCAAAGATGTAGAAAAATGCGACGAACTAAAAGACAATTATAAAATCTCATGCAAAGAAAATATCTTAAACGCGCTCGCTGTTGAAAAACTAGATAAAACAATCTGCGAAAAACACGGTGAAAAAGAAAAAGTTGAACAATGCAAGAAGCTGGTTGAAGCTAATCAGTAAGTTGAATTAAAGCAAATTCCGGATACTGTAACCGATTGAGCCTGACTTATGGATGTCGGATTATTAAAATTAATATAGCATCCTTTCAACCCGCCACTTACAGTTTTATCCAAAGCATAAACCTTCATGTCTTTGTTGCTCGCGGAAAAATAACAGCTTAATAATATGTCGGAAGATTTGCCGCAATAGGTGGAAGCTATGCCTGTGCCTGTAAAACCGGCTTTCATATTAACAGTGGAAGACGGATAGGAATAAGTTCCAATGCCGCCGTTGGATTTTATTGTTCCTGTAACTTGCAAATTCATAGGCTTTGAAGCGCCTCCAAATTTAACCAAACTCGTTCCGTCATTATTAAAAATTCCCTTTCTGACATCCAACGCATCGTTAATTAAAACATCTCCGGCGCTGTTCTCTATGCCGCCCGGCACCAAAAGGGTTTTTGAAAATTCCGTATCTCCGCTGAAAAGAGCTTTGCCTTTGGCTTCAAAAGCTCCTTTTGAAGTTAAATTGCCCCAAACTTTCATATCGTCGTCTATGTAAACCGGAGCCGGCGTAAGTTGTTCTTTTAAAACTCCGCTTGCGTCATAAACTTTTATTGTGGAAGCATTATTTTTCAAAGTTCCATTTAACACTGAATCGCCGCTTACTCCCAATTTTCCACCGGCAATTAAATCACTGTCGGTTGATAATTTACCTGTTGCTTTTGCGCTGCCGCCAACCGTCAAGCCGCCTTTAACATCAGCATCGTTCTGAAATGTCACTGAACCTTTAAATACAGCCACGCCGTATGCCAATAATCTATCAAGAATAGTATAATACCCTTTTGCGGGTGTTATCCCGGAGATATCGGAACCCGTATAAAATTCATCATCTATATTAAAAGCATCATTAATCTTTACATCGCCACTCGGATTTACAATCCCACCTTTAGCCCTTAATTCACCGCCAGCCTCAATAGTCTTGCTGACCTGCAAATCTCCGCCCATATCAATATCACCGCTAGCAACTACATCAGCAACTTCTAATGCTTCTTGAATATTTACACCATTTTTTACAACCAAATCATCGTTAATTACTACACTTCCATTTGAATTTTCAATATTGCCCATCGCATATATATTTCCAGCTAAATTAGCGGAGCCCAGAACGGCTAAATCACCGCTGACATTAGCTGTTTTAGACTGAAGAGTATCCGTAACATATACTTGATTAAAATTAGGATTCACATTTGAACTCGATAAATCAGTCGGATTAGCGGCGCTCGCGCTTCTTAAACCGATAATAAAAAGAATGCCGACAATGCCAGCTAAAAAATAACCGATGTATTTTTTATAATTTAAGTTAATCATATTTTTGTTTTTATTAATAATTCCTTCTAGTTATTATATCAGTAACAGGGGGATATGTCAAATCGGTGTGGCTGAAAAGACCCCAGTTTTTCCAGCTATTAAATAATGGCTTGTATTAAGCACTTATAAAAATCTCATCTGTGATCGCGGCACTATTGACATAAAATTCAAAATTAAAAACGGGGAAAATGCGAAAAGTTTTATTTAAGCCGTAAACTAACCCTAAAAGTCTGCCCGAGCATAGAATTATACAATATTTGAAATCTCTCCAATCGTGAAAAGCTGTCGGTTTATGCAAAAATTGGGGTCTTTTTAGAGCATCGGCTTTTGTAAAATCAAGTCGGCCGGAATTTTCAACGCCGTTTTAACCTGAAAATTTGCTTTTCCCATATTATGATCTAACCAGTGCCCGTATTTTTCTGCGAGAAGCCGCAACCGCCGCAAGAACAAGTGTCGCAAAACTAAGTGACGATGTTGTTTCAGCGCCACTATTTATTTCGCAACTGCAACTTCCTGCGCCATTTCCTTCCTGTGATTTTTGGCTTGTGTCAGATTGAGGCTGGATTGCGTCCGCGCCTGCCGGAATATCAAAAACTGAAACTCCGTCAATGCTGGTTATATCAAGTTTTTGGGATACATCTGCTTCTTCTGCTTCTTTCAAAATATCTAGCTGTGTCAATAGTACGTCAGCATCTGTGTCCTGTGGAATATCTGCGCCACCACCGTCTACGCCAATGTCTGTAGCAGATTCAGGCGTTTGTGTTTCATCAGACGGTTGTGCCGTTTCCTCTCCGTCAGCATTTTGAGCGTCAGGCTGTGATTCAGACACAAGTTCAGATGTAGATTCAGGATTAGTTTCTGGTTGTTGTGGTAAAATATCCACAGGCAAAATAAATGTTTCTTCAGCGCCAGAGGCATCAGCTTCAACGTTGCTTCCTGCGTCAGGCACTTCTTCAGCGGCAGTATACATTTCTGCAACTGCTTCAATTGGTAATTCAACGGCAGAAGATTCTGGCTGTGGTTCAATTTGCGCAGGTTGTTCTGCTAACACAGCAGAATCTACCGGAGGAGATGCAGGTTCAGCTACAGATACGGTTTCCACTGCAGTATCAGGCTCGCTACTTCCTGCATCAACATTTTGAAGCGCTTCAACGATTGCTGGTTCAGGGTTTTGCTCGGGCTGCGGTTCCGGCTGTGATTCAACAACCGGTAATGGATTTTCATTTCCAACTTCTATTTCAATGTCAGACGCGTTTTCTATTTCTCCGTTATTGATAATTCCAAAATCCTGCCAGTCTGTCCCGGCATTAAAATATTCGGACGTTCCATCATGAGTGAATATTGTTTGTCCGTTTGTTCCGTCCAAGCTTTTTGCGCTATGCACTTTAACTTTCACCGAATTAAGATCAGGCAAAGAAATATT
>JBBUCQ010000042.1:0-4074 GCA_038057715.1 Patescibacteria group bacterium
TTTATAAATAATTTAGAGATTTGAACTTCCGTATTTTCCGAAAGCCTGCTTACGCTCTGATCCAAAAATTTTATTACCGCTTGAGAATCTTTACCGGTTTTTATAACATCATCGATTTTAAGCACAAAACCCGGTTTAACCGTCATCGCTTGTGAATCGCGAATAATAACTACACTGCCAATAATCTCATCCAAGGTCGTCGCCGCCGCGGCAGAAGCCTTATATGGAGTAAATGCAAAATTAAAAAATCCGATTATAAAAACCGCCAAAGTCAAAACAGCTCCTAAAAATCTTAAGCGCATAGGCGTAAATTTCGGCAGAACAAAAAACTTTTTACGGCTTTCGAATTCAATAATCGTAAGAAGTTTTTCTTTTAAAAACACGCGGAAAGAAATTTCGGGCTTTATCTGCGAAGAAACCACCGGAATGGCTTGGGCTAGTTTTATTGAATCCATTAATTGTGTTTTTATTTTTTGGCGCTTTGCAAGATCAAGAGATATACGCGGAGTCTTTTCAATAATCTCTGAAAGGGATTTAAGAGAATCTAATTGTTTTTGTAGTAACCACATAATCTTAATGCCAGAATATAAAACGTAAAAAAATGGCTTGTGTTACAGGTCAAAGCCGGAAATCCCCATCTTATCCATAATCTTCCTTAAACTACGAAGCGCCCTAAACTGCAATATCCTTATGGCCGCCTGACTGCGACCTGTAATATAACCTATTTCTTCATTGGAGAGGTCATTTATGTATTTTAAAATTAAGATTTGACGATAGTGATCTTTTAGTTCGCGCATAGCGGTTGAAAGCAAATTTCCGTTTAAAGACCTGTGCGTCCTGTCGGACGTATCGGCAAGTCTGCGTTCATCGGGGATATCGTGAGAAAGCTCTTCTTCAATATGGTTATTTGAACGGTAATAATCAACAACCGCGTTATGGGCTATGCGAAAAATCCATGCTGAAAAATTATATTGTCCTTGTCTGTATTGCCTGATATTTTCCCATGTTTTAAGAAAAATCAATTCCACCAAATCCTCCGCTTCGCCGCCTTTTACTCTATAGAAAACGTACCTGTAAATAGGATCAATAAAAATATCGTACAGTTTCGCGAACGCGTCAGCAGAGCCATCTTGAGACTGCAGGACTAAAGTTTCTATCTCGTCTGTTTTTAAATTCTGTTTTCCTTCCATAGTGTGCCTAAGATTAACATAAAAGGATACAGAATGGGTATGGGTTAGTTACAGGAGGAAAATGGCGGCAAAGACGGCGTGTTGAGTATCTTTTTTGCCGACAATGGCCGCAACAACGAAGCCAAGAATAACTTTAGTGCGTCTGTAGCAGCATTGAAAATAGATTAAAGATCAAAGAGTTTTTTAAATTGTCTGCAAAAAAATACATCAACACGCCGCTGTCGCCGGATTTCCTAAATGTGGGATTTTTCCTTGTAACTTTTTACGCCAAAACCAGTATATATTTATGCCTTAACAACTTTGCATTATTCAGTCCCGCGGTTTCATCCCCCCCCACAGGGAAAAAGCTCGGGACTTTTGCCAGCACACACGAGCGAAGCGAGTGTGCTTCGTCCTCTCGTCCCCTTTAGGGCAGTGTGCGACTTTTCTAGGGCGCTCCCAGTCACGGGAGCAAATGGCTAAGCACAGAGACAAACGAAGTTGTCTTTCTGTAATCACGGCGCTATTGACGTAAAATTCAAAATTAAAAATAGTCGGAGATCAAAAAGCCTTATTTAAGCCATAAATTAGCCCTAAAAGTCTGTGCGCACAGAGAATTACACAATATTTACAGTTCAAAACTATATTGTTTTGACAAAATATGCTAAACATATATTATATTGTCTATTAATTAACCCCAAAACATATGAGTACTGCACCTCCTGAAAGTTCACATCCGGAAACCGATCATGGCGAATGCCCAAATCATACTGATTTATTGAAATATCAATCAATGCCTGAACGACTTTCAGGCTGGGCGCGTGAAAAAATTGCGGCTCATATCCCGGGATGCGTACGATGTACGGAATTTCGTGGACGTATAGAGACATCATCTACAGAAGGAGAAAGGCTTATATCATCCTTGCCGGAAGATGACAGGTTGGTGGAATTAGCCACTACCACGCCGAATGACGATTGTCACATGTTAAGCGCAATCATTGAAAAATGTGCAGACTTACTACGGATGGATCTTAGTTGTCAATATGCAGTGGAGGCATTAACTTCGCTTACTCATCGCGAAAAATTACCACCGCATCTGCTAGCTCGCATTGAAGATATATGCGAAGCGGAACATGTAACTATAGAATAATATTTTCTACCACCTGCTTTGACCCGATAAATATCGGCGTTCTTTGGTGGAGTTCCGTTATTTTTTTGCCTAAAATCCGCTCTTTGCCGTCGGTCGCCGCTCCCCCCGCCTGTTCAACCAAAAGCGCAAAAGGATTGCATTCAAAAAGAAGTCTTAATTTCCCTTGAGGCGTTTTGGAATATCCGGGATATGTAAAAACCCCGCTGCCTTTTAATAAAATGTGATTTATGTCTGGCACCATTCCGCCGGAATATCGCAGAGTTAAGCCTTTTTTAATCCATTCATTTACAAGTTTTAAATAATCTTCGCGTTCGGCGGCGGCGCGCAAATTTCCGGGCGCAAAATATTTTGATTCAGGAGCTATGCGCAAATTTTCTTTTGTTAAATAAAAATTGCCGTCGGGAGCGAGCTTAAATTCATGCGTGCCTTTCTTAATTGTTAAAACAAAAGTCGTGTGCGGACCATAAACCGCATAACAAGCCGCCAATTGTTCATCGCCGGTTTTCCCCATTAAATCGCCTGCAGGATAAATTCCAAAAATCGAACCGACCGCCAAATTAACATCAACAAGAGAAGAACCGTCCAGGGGATCAAAAACCACGGCAAACGGCTTTCCTCCGCCAAAATTTTCAACAGTTTCCAATTCTTCGGATGCCGCCGACTCAACTAGACCTGACTTCTTTAATTCATCCAAAACAATTTGATTTGACTGAACATCAAGCGCCAATTGCTTTTCGCCGTATACATTACTACTCCCTGCCAATTCCCCCCTTTGGCTTGAAATAGCGGTGCGGATACGGCGCACCGCCTCCGGAATCACTTCACCCATAAGCCGCGCTAATTTTTCTTCACAAGCCGATTTTTTAAAAAATTCTTTAAGCGAAATCACAAAACTATTTTAATAGATATTACCGCGATAATCTATATCAATAATCTCCACGCCCCCATTGCCGTTCACTTTATATATAACTCTTATTTTGCCGATTTTTAATCTATACATATTTTCACCAACGCCATGTAACTTTTTAACGTCCTTCATATCAAAAGGATTTTGTTTCAAAAGCAAAAGCTTCGCTTTAAGCTTTGCCTTTATCTTTTTATCCAACGACTCAATAAATTTTGTGATTTTATCAGGCATTAAAGTAAATCAATAAGGTCATCTATTTTAATTCCCTTCCCTTTATTGTCTCTATAAGCATTGAAAATATTACCGGGCTCAATTTCATCTTTATCTCCTTTCATAAAAGATTTAACCAAAACTATACGTATCAAAGAAGTAGCGGGGACATCGTACATTTCCGCTTTTTCCTTGATCGCTTTATTGAGTTTTTCGCCTATATTAACTTGTAAAAGTGCCATATCATTATTGTTATATAATACATATTACATACTTATTATATATAAAATATATGTAAAACACAAGAACTTGCTGTACAAATATAAAAAGCTTATCATAAACAGCGATATTTTTACCCCCCTTCTTTATGAACAAAAACATCCTCTCCAAAACCGCAAAAACCATGGTTGCCCCCGGAAAAGGCATTTTAGCCATTGATGAAAGCCATTCAACGTGCAAAAAGCGCTTTGATGCATATAAAATTGAATGCACCGAAGAAAACAGACGCGCTTATAGAGAACTTTTAATTACAGCGCCTGAAATAGAAAAATACATAAGCGGCATAATTCTTTTTGATGAGACCTTACGGCAAAAAACCGCTGATGGCGTGCCTTTTGCTGAAGTTCTAAAGAAAAAAG
>JBBUCQ010000043.1:0-3783 GCA_038057715.1 Patescibacteria group bacterium
TGCAAAATCCGAAATTTTATATCGGTGCCGGATGCGATACTTGCGGCGGAATCGGCTATTTCGGACGCGTTGGAATTTATGAAATCATGATAATGAATAATAAGTTGCGCAGGTTGATTTTGGAAAACGCTTCAATGATGGAAGTGGAAAAAGCCGCGATAGAAAGCGGAATGACGACTCTTGAACAAGCGGGAATTTTAAAGGCTATAAAGGGCGAAACGACGCTGGAAGAAGTTTATAGCGTTGCCCGCGAGGAAGAAATAGAAGAATCAAAACCGGCAGTAACCACTAAAACTTAAATATGCCAAAAGAAACAAAAGATTTTATTGTTGACGCAATGCTGGGGGAGAAATCCTACGAAGTTCCTGCGTCTCAAAACGGCGAAGAAAAAATCACGCTTGCGATTGAAGAAGGCGCGATGCCTGTTTCTGCGCTACAAGAAGCCGCCAAAAAAGCGAAATCAGCGCCATCGCAAAATATATTTAAGCGTTTGGATAATGCCGTGCGTTCGCTTGGAAAACCCGAGGCAAAAGACAAAGCGACATTTTTCCGTTTGATGGCCGTAATGGTCAACGCCGGAGTTCCGCTGATAAAATCGCTGGAAACGATTGCGGAGCAAACGGTGAATTACAAATTGAGAACAGCAGCCTTTGAAATTGCGAAAGATATTGAAAATGGAGGTAATTTATCCGCGGCCATGATGAGATATCCTGAGATTTTTGAGGAAGCCGAAATCGGCATGATAAAATCCGGCGAAGCGAGCGGACAGCTTAATGTGATTTTAAAACAGCTTGCGTCCGAGGTTGAAAAAAGCGCATCAATAAAAAGAAAAGTGAAAGGGGCGATGATGTATCCTTTGTTTATTGTCATAGTAATGGTTGTGGTTGTTGCGGGGATGATGATTCTCGTGGTGCCGAAAATTTCACAGATTTTTATGGAAGGGGGGAAGCAGCTGCCCGCCCTGACTAAGTTTGTCATTGCGGTGAGCGGATTTATGAGCACGCAATGGGCGTGGATTTTTGGAGGGATAGCCGGAATAATTTTTGCAGTAATGGGCGCTTATAAGACAGAGCAGGGGAAATATACGATTGACTGGATTTTGTTGCATCTGCCCGTGTTCGGGAAAATGCTTCAAATGTCAATTTTGGCGCGATTCAGCAGATCGCTGGGAAATTTATTAAACAGCGGAATTCCGATTATTCAAAGTCTGAATATAAATGCGAAAGGACTTGGCAATGCGGTATATCGCCAGAGAGTTGAGCTTGCGGCGGAAGATGTCAGCCACGGTATCGGGCTTGCCGAAAGTTTGCGCGATTTATCCGAGTTTCCGACGATGATGGTGCAGATGATTTCCGTCGGAGAGCAAACTGCCCAGCTGGATACGATTACGCAGAAAATCGCCGAATATTATGAAGATGAAGTTGATACAGTGGTTGCGGGGCTTTCAAAAGCGCTTGAGCCTATAATCATCGTCGTGTTGGGAGCAGTTGTTGGAGTTATAATTACGGCAATAATGTTGCCGATAATACAATTGGCGGACGTGGCGGGATAACATTTTGATTTATTATGAAATCTGGATTTGACACATTTATGATTACCCCCCCCCGTCAGGCTAGAAGAACTGCGTATCCGCGGACCGCCGCACTGCAACTTTCACCACAGCGCGCCAACCCGGGTTTCACTCTCGTTGAACTTTTAATTTCGGTTGGGCTTTTTGCGGTTGTTATTGTTTTCTTTTCTTCTATTTTTATACAGTCCATACGGATATCGCACGAGGCAAACGCGCAAAATCAAATATACGAAGATGCGCGGTTTTTAATGCAGCGCATCTCAAAAGAGATACGGAGCGGAATGATTGATTACGATGAGTATTATGCGCAGAATGTTGTGATTCCGAGTGAAAAAGGAACTGATAATTTCGGTCAAAATTACGGCAGATATTATTCGTCTTTTTATAATCCCGGCGCTGACAAGGTGAAGAAAACCGATAAATCAGGCTTGCTTGGATTTGACTGCAATGAAGAAGATCCTACCAGTCCGACAGGATGGTTGAGAAATAAGCCAAGTTGTAAAATGCAAACAAAAACCAAAGACAAAAACACCGGTCAAAATCCGTTTGAGGGAAAACTCGGGAACGAAGAAGCCGGGAAAGAAAACGCTTTTTGCGGGGCGGTAAATTATGAAATTACAGAAAAAGAAGGAGAAATTGCCGGGTCAAAGATGGGAAAGTTGCCCGATGGAACCGATTTATGTTCCCCCGCGGAAGACGCGGCGAAAAAACCTCAGCACGAACTATATTTAATTTCTTCCGACGGAAGAACAAAAACAATTTTTGCGCGCGAAAAAATAGGAATTGATAAAGACGGGAATTCAGCATACGCATTATCTTTTCTTCGGATGAAAGGCGAAGATTTAAAAGGCGAAGACGGAGTGCCCGACACTTTTACATGCGAAGACGGGTTTGGGTGCACGGGGGAAACCGGAGGCGTAGCAGGTTGTTCCATCACCGAAACTTTGCCTGCCAGCCGCGCCGTTGAATTAAATTCAACTGACGACGTATGCGATACAGGGGATATAGCTTTCGGAAAAGATTTTGTGCCGATCAGCCCGTTCCGCGCGAACATAGCCGGTTTTGATGTATACATTTCTCCTTCTGAAAATCCGCATTACGCGTTCAGCGAAGATAATGTTCAATATTCTTCGCGCGTAAAGGTTGTATTAACGCTTGAGCCGAATCCGAAATATTTCAACATAAAAAACACATTTAAACCCATAACTGTCGCGAGAACAATTTACTCGGGCGCGTTGGATAAAGTTCCGGCGCCCGTATTGGTTGAATAATTATGAAAAATAAATTTTTAAAATCTCATTCAGGCGAAACATTAATAGAAGTTATGATAGCAATAAGCGTTTTAGTGCTGGTAATGGTGCCGGCCGCCGAGCTTAATATAAAGGCAACAAGGAACAACGCATATAACCGCGATCATCTTGTTGCTGAAAATTTAGCCACTGAAGGGCTTGAAATAATGCGCGGCATAAGGGATACGAATCTTTTGCGCTTTATTGCTAAAGAAAATCTGTGCTGGAATACAAAACCGGATTTTAAAGATAAAGATATGGACAAATGCGAAGAAGAAGGAAATTTAATAAAAAACGGTTCTTACATTATTAAAGAAGATATCGGAAGTCCCGATATAGAACTTATTTGGAAAGCTTTGGATTCTCTGCCGGATGATTTCAGTCCCTCCGATGACAGCGAATATAGGCTCAAACTGGATTCTTCAACAAAAATTTACAGCCACGATATAGGCGATCCGACGAATTTCTATAGGGAAGTATATATAGACTATTCAACGTCTAAAAAAACAATGTTTATTTCTTCACGCGTGTTTTTTAAAAACGGAGGAAAAGTTAAAAAAGCAACTCGCATAACAGCATTAACATCCAATAAAGAGGAACAATGAAAAATTCAAATAACAATTCAGGCGTTTCGTTGATTGTAGCTACAATATACACGGCTGTAATGATGCTTGTCATAGCCAGTCTTGCGCAAGTTACGATAGCAACCATACGGAATATCGGCAATTTTAATTTCAGCGATATGACGCAATATTTGGCTTATGGAACTTCTCAAATAGCCGACCAATTTGCGCATGATAATCTCGTCGGAGCGAACGCGAAGATAGGGGGTTCGTCCGAAACATACGTTGAAATGGATGAGTATATAAAGTTTTTAGAAAAGTTTGGCGTTGATTGCACAAAACCGTGTGTCGGATTTCGCGT
>JBBUCQ010000044.1:0-3537 GCA_038057715.1 Patescibacteria group bacterium
TCATCCACGCCTTTTATTTTATTTTTTAACGCCAAAAACATTTTTTGTAAGACAGTACGGGTTATATCCATTGAAAGCGCGCGTGCCGCAATCGCTAATTTGTGATTGCCGCATTTATCCGCTTCTGTCGCAAGTTTGTTTAATTCAGCTTTTGTTCCGGAGCTTATACGGTAGGCTTGCTGGGGATCGTTGCACAATCTTACGTCCAGTAATGTAGCTTCGCATTTAAAGAATCTGATATTCGGGTCATTTTGTGAGTCGGAAAGTTCTATGGCTCTTTGAAATTCACCTTTCGCATGAATAAAACGTTCGCGATTTCTTGCGGCGTAAGCGGCATCTGTTTGAAGATGAAAATAATGTAAACCGGCTATGCCTGTGCGCAATTGTGCTTGAGGAGCTTTTCCGGCCAGATGGTCAATGGCATCCAAAAAAGCGGTTGCTTTGGCGGGTTGTCCCATTCTTACGCAAGCTTGCGCTCCGTTGCAAAAAGCTCTAAATAAAACAGGAGCAAGAGTGGCTTGTGTTTGAATATCTTTTCCTTCAAAGATTTTATCTACAGTTGATTTTAGTTGTTGACCGAGCGGAATTTCATCCGAAGCGACAATTCTTTCAACAAAGCGTTTGATAAGTTGAAAGGCGAGCATATTTTCGTTTTTATTAATTGAGAAATCAGAGGCTTCGCACAATTCCGGCATGATGCTTGTTGCCGTTGTTTTGCGTTGTTCCGGCGTTAAGGCTTCCGGTCGTTTTGACGCTTTCATCAAAAGTTCAAACAAAAATACTGGAGTAATTGCTTGTGGATATCTTGATGCCGCTGTTTTTAGCACCGGGTAACATTGTGCGGCAATACATGATAATTTCCCGTCATGACCTTCCATTTGAGATTCGCGTTCACGTCTTAAAAGATCATGGCTGAATCCAAACGGTTCAAATCTTAAAATTCCTTTTTTCCTTAAACCGACAAGAGCTTTTTCCACCGCTTGTGGATTTTCTCCGAGATATCTAAGCAGGTTTACAAAAATTTCATAATTTACATTGCCGAGAGCAACTAGATAATCAACCGTACGTTTTTCTTGGTCGGTTAAACGTTCAAATCTTGCTTGTAATACGGAAGAAAGAGTGATGCCGATATCTTCTTGGGCTAATTCTTTTACCGCATCACTTTTTATAATCAGTGTCCCACCGCGATATTTTATGTCACCTTTTTCAACAAGGAGAGAAAGAATTTCCGTGATAACGATAGGCAAGCCTTGAGATACTTCGGCTATTTCCCGGACGAAACTTTCCGGAATGGCTGCACTTTCCCAATGTTCCGGCAGAGAATGTCGGATGTAATCTTCTAAAAATTCCGGATTTTTTCCGTAATCAAGCCTCTTTAGCGAAATTTTAGATGTTAAATTTTGCTTTTTCGCAAGTATTTTTTCAAAATCTTCGGGGAGTTGTTCTTCTCCTTCTCTTGCCATTAGAACAATTTGAATATTACTGCGTTCATCAACGCGGGAAAGCCATGTTTTAATTATTTCAACCGATACGGAATCAAACCATTGAAGATCGTCTAAAATAATTTGGATGGGAGATTTCTTGCATTCTTCCATCAATTCGTAGAATCTTTTACTTAAGAATTCTTTTGTTCCCAGTGCTTGAACGGCAGGTCCGTACTCTTCTCTAAATCCTTCCGGTACGCGTCCTTCGGTAAAAAATCTTAAATCTCGGAAGCGCTCTAAAAGTTCCGGTTTTGTTTTTAATATTCCTTCAATCAGCTTTTTGACTCCCGCGGCCGGGGTATTTTTACCGTCTTCCGGAGTTTTATAATATACGCTTGCGACATTGTGTTCGTGCGCTTCTCTAATTGCTTCCGAGGCCAATCTGGTTTTCCCAACGCCGGCTTCACCGGTTATCACTGTGATATTAGCCTTCCCTCTCCGTTCCAAATTCTCCAAATTGGTGCGGATTGTTTGTAATTCTTGCTGACGACCTATCGTTTTCCGCGGACCGCCGACTGTGGCTTCAAAATGGACAGGTTCTATCTTTTCTATTTTTACAAATTGTCCGGACGTTCTTCCAAAAGTTACGGCTACGTTAGCCCTATTGCGTTCATGGTGTATTGTTTTTACAAATCTGTTGGATGTTCCCCAAGTGCCGCACATATTCATGTGTGAGATATCTACTATACTTTGGCTTTGCATTAAAGAAACGGAATCGCCAGCATCAACAAATTTACAATCGGCAACGTCAACGCATATGGATGCATCTTGCAGTAAATGTTGCATGGAAGACATGCGTGAGATAACTTCTCCGATTCTTTCTTCGGCTACAAAAATAAAGGCAATCAATCCATGTGATGAAATTACTGTTTTTTCGCCGTAAACAGCTTCAATGAATTTTATTATTTTTTTTGTTTGTTCAATACTGTTTCCCGTATCGTTTTTCGCAAGTTGAATTTTGATCATTGTTCCTTTTCTCGGTAAGTTGGAATCGAGCGGTTGAAGCGTCTTGGCGTGAGCTACGCTTTGGGGAGTACTGCGGTTTACCAAAGTATCTTGTCTTTTTGGACCAGTCGGCTGAAGAGGTTCGTTGGTTATTAGTGAATTTTGTTTGAGTGTGAGTGTGGTTTTATCCGATTGCGCATACCGTATCGCTTCCGAGGCACTTTCAAATCCATCCCCAACGCATATTAAATTCCCTTTGTATGTCATTATTCCGCATGGATCGGGACTTGCCGCGACTGCAGTGTCAGGACATGATGTTTTTATCGCATATGCGGCAGAGTATGCTTGTTGAAGATTTGGCAGTATAGCTTGCAAATGCATAGAATTTGGTTCCGTCCACAAAGCGTTTAGAAAAATACCGTTATTATTACTTAGCGCGTCTTTAAATGCTCGTAATCGTGCAGTTGGCGTTTTAGAAGTGGAAAAAGAAACATTAAGAACAGTTGTTCCTGTCGGTAGAGGTTTCATGTGTAAATCGCGTTCAATTCCAAGCATGGAGCAAATTTGAGCGCCGGGAATTTTACTAAGATTTGGTATTTCTCCATCGGTTGCCGTATCGGTTACTGCAAGAGGAGTTCCCACGGTCTCCTGCTGAGGAGTTTTTATTGGTAAATCGTCTGGATTAGCCATAGGTTATACAATTACCATGAAATTCAGACTTTTTGCAAGGGCTTTTTGCGCTTTTGGCGAGAGATTTTGTATTCGGCGGTTTTTATGATAAAAATAAGGTGTATATGTCATCTAACTTAGGTCAAGTTTGCGTGGTCTTGGGAGCTCAATGGGGAGATGAAGGGAAAGGCAAATTAGTGGATATCCTAGCGGAAAAGTATGACATTGTTGCGCGTGCTACGGGAGGCGCGAATGCGGGGCACACTATATATACTTCTGCCGGAAAGTTCGTTTTTCATTTGGTGCCGTCGGGAATGTTTCATAAGGGCAAGCTTTGCGTGATGGGAAACGGAATGGTTGTGCACTTCCCCACCCTTTTGGAAGAAATGGAGGTTTTGAAAAAAGCCGGAGTGAAGATTGACGGGCGATTATTGCTTTC
>JBBUCQ010000045.1:0-22484 GCA_038057715.1 Patescibacteria group bacterium
TTGTCAGTTCCAAGAAATATTTATGAATCCTCATGTCGTCGGTCAATTCCGGATGAAAGGTTGTAATCAGCAGATTTTCTTCTTCAACCATCACCGGTTCGCCGTTATATTCTGCCAGCACTTTTGCTTTTTTAAAAGCCCTTTTTATGCGTGGTGCCCTGATAAAAACAGCCGGAAAATCTTTAATTTCCAGCGACGGTATGGCGAGCAGGGTTTCAAAGCTGTCCAATTGTCTTCCATACGCATTACGCGAAATTTCCACATTCATTAGAGATAGAGAATCCGGCCGCTGATTTAAGATTTTTTTGGCCAGCAAAATCGCGCCGGCGCAAGTGCCCCAGATGGTTAGAATGTGGGGGTGCCGTGCCCGTTTTATAATTTCCCCACCCAAACCATACTTTTTCATCAATTTTCCGATTGTCGTCGATTCTCCCCCCGGAATTATAAGACCGTCCACGCGCGCCAAATCTTCGGCATTTTTTACAGAAACAGGATTCACTCCGCATCTTCTTAGCGCTGTTAAATGTTCTTCAACCGACCCTTGAATATCCAAAACGCCGATAGACGGAAATTTTGTTGACACGGCAATATTTTACGCGGAGAATAAGATTAAGCAATCAATAAAGTTTTCCGCCATGGCCTTTTTCTCTGAAATCTTTTTCTCCACTCTTATCGGCAAATCGGTTTATACCGTTGATGAAAAATATTACGGAAATTTCCGCGATTTTATCGTGAAAAAACAAAACGGGAATTTTTTGATTACAAAAGTTCGTATAAGAACTTCGGGCGGCAAGCGCATAATCGTACCGTGGTCCGATATTTATTCCATAGAAGCGGATCCCGTAAGTTTAAAATTAAAAAAACAAATTCACGAAATTAAGCCGATTGATTATGACGATGATGAGCTCCGGCTAAAGCGCGATTTTTTGGATCAACAAATTATTGATACCGAAAATCATCGCGTTGTGCGCGTTAACGATTTAAAAATTGTTGCAGTGAAAGACGAACTTTTTATGGTTGCGGCGGACATCGGCGTGCGCGGGCTTTCGCGCAGATTGGGTTTTGAAGGCTGGATTTTGTCATTCGCTCAAATTTTTCACAAAACGATCCAAAATGTTTTGATTCCAAGCAAATATATTGATCCTTTGCCCGCAAGAATTCGCCACGATATAACTCTAACGGTCGCGCAGGATCAGCTGAAAAATATGCATCCGGCTGATTTGGCGGATATTATGGAGGATTTGGATCAGTTTGAACGCATGTCCATGTTGCAAGCGTTACCGGCGGACATAATGTCAAAAACCGTTGCGGAGCTTGATCCTTCGGTGCGTGAAAAATTGCTCGGAAAACTAAAAGACGAGACCATTGCAAAAATGCTTGAGCGTCTTGCGCCGGACGCGGCTACGGATATCGTTGAAGAATTGCCGAAACGCAGAATGCATCATCTCCTTAACATAATGAAAGCGAAAGAAGCGGAGGAAATTCGCGAGCTCTTAAAATTTAAAAAAGATACAGCCGGAAGTATTATGAATACCAAATTTGTCGCGCTGAAAGGAACATTGACGGTTGCCGAAGCATTGGATGAATTGCGAAAAAAAGGCGAACATGCCGAGCATATTTATTATTTATACATTGTTGATGATGAAGATATTTTAAAAGGCGCCGTGAGCTTGCGCGATATTATTTTCGCGGACGCCAAAATTCAATTGGGGGCTTTGATTAAGCGTAAACCCGTGTATGCCCGCTTAAAAGAAAAATTAAATTCCATTGTCGGGAAATTTACCAAATATAATCTAATTGTTTTGCCGGTCGTGGGGCATAATAAAAAATTAGAAGGCGTAATTACGGTTGATGACGTCTTGCCCCTTTTGCAGGAATCTAAAAATCTATGATGACTTTTTTAAAAACAAGATATCATGCGCTACTTTTGATGCTTGCCGTCATAGGCCCCGGATTAATTACAGCGATGGTGGATAATGATGCCGGCGGAATTACGACGTATTCGGTTGCAGGCGCGCATTTCGGATATTCAATGTTATGGGTTGTTATTCCGATGGTTTTTGTTCTTATTGTTGTACAAGAAATGTGCAGTAGGATGGGCGTTGTGTCGGGCAAGGGTCTTTCGGATTTAATTAGAGAATCATACGGCGCAAAAGTTACTTTTTATTTATTGATAGGGCTTTTATTGGCGAACATGGCCACGATTATTTCCGAATTTTCCGGTGTCGCCGGGAGCTTGGAGATCTTTGGAGTGCCAAGATATGTTTCAGTGCCCATTGCGGCAGTAATCGTATGGGTGGTTATTACAAAAGGCAGTTATCGTTCAGCTGAAAAAATATTTTTAGCCGCGGCATTAATATATTTTGCGTATATAATTTCGGGATTTTTGGCGGAGCCGGATTGGCAGGCTGTAGGAGAAGCTATGGTTAAGCCCCAAATTGAATTTTCAACGCCGTATTTAATGCTGTTGATTGGAATGATAGGAACAACAATAACTCCGTGGATGCAGTTTTATTTGCAGGCATCGGTTGTGGAAAAGGGTATAAAAATTGAAAACTATAAATATACAAAAATTGATGTAGCGGTAGGCGCCGTTATAGCCGGTTTGGTGGCGTTTTTTATTATAGTCGCTTCCGCGGCAACGCTTTTTAAGCACGGTGTTGTGATTGAAGATGCGAGCCAGGCGGCGATGGCTTTGGAGCCTCTTGTGGGCAGATTTGCGGAAATTTTATTTGCGATAGGTTTGTTAAACGCTTCTATTTTAGGGGCGATGATTGTGCCTCTCGCAACTTCTTTTTATATATGCGAGGGACTTGGTTTTGAGCCCGGTGTAAATAAAACTTTTAAAGAAGCGCCGTGGTTTTATGGAATTTTTACGGCTTTAATTATTTTGGGCGCGATTCCCGCTCTTTTTCCGGGAACGCCGCTTATTAAAGTCATGCTCACTGCCCAAGTTGTTAATGGGATTTTACTGCCGCCGGTTTTGATTTTTATAGTTTTGCTTATAAATAAAAAATGGCTGATGGGAGAGCATGTAAATAAACGCTGGCACAATATTGTCGCGTGGTTTACGGTGGTTGTGTTAATTGCGTTAAGCGCGGTTTTGGCGTTGAGCGGGCTTGGAGTGATCTAGTCCCCTCTCTTCGCAAACAGCGTTTCCAATTTTGAAATTTCTTGGCTTTCCATCGCGGTTCCGAGCCCTTCCGAAACTTTTGCGATAATATCGGGATTGTTAAAATGAAGAGTCGCCTGAACTATTGCGTTCGCCATTTTTTGAGGATTGGATGATTTAAAAATTCCGGAACCGACAAAAACTCCTTCCGCGCCAAGTTGCATCATGAGCGCCGCGTCAGCCGGAGTCGCAATTCCGCCTGCCGCAAAATTTACAACCGGCAATTTTTCGTTCGCCGCAACCGATTCCACCAATTCAAAAGGCACGCGCATTTCTTTAGCTTTTTTCTCAAGCTCTTTTTTATTAAGCCCGACCAAGTTTTTTATTTCACTGTTTATTTTTCGCATGTGTCGCACAGCTTCAACAACATTTCCGGTCCCGGCTTCGCCTTTTGTGCGGATCATTGCCGCGCCTTCGTCAATTCTCCGCAGAGCTTCACCCAAATTTCTGCAACCGCACACAAACGGCACTTTAAATTTTCTCTTTTCAATATGAAATTCTTCATCAGCAGGAGTTAAAACTTCGGACTCATCAATGTAATCCACGCCCAGCGCTTCCAAAATTTGAGCTTCAACAAAATGTCCAATTCTGACTTTCGCCATTACGGGTATAGAAACCGCTTTTAAAATTTCACGAATTAATTTCGGATCGGACATTCTCGCAACGCCGCCATATTTTCGTATATCTGAAGGAACTCTTTCAAGTGCCATTACAGCAACTGCACCGGCGTTTTCCGCGATTTTAGCCTGTTTTGCCGTAACCACGTCCATAATCACCCCCCCCTTCAGCATTTGGGCCAAACCGCGCTTTAGCTTATCTGTATTCTTTAATAAATCTCTCATAAAGTCCTGTCAGAATGTAACAGATTAAAGCTTAGTTTGTATAGACTGGTGAGCGCGAGAATGCTCTTGACAGAATTGTCCATTTATATATAATTATCACTTAAAAATCATAATATATGGTAGCCGCATTAGATCAAAATAGACTGGAAGACGCCCCGTTCGGGACTGATACAGATATAGACGAAAGTTATTTATCCTTGGATGTGGAAGGTTTCAGGGCGGAATTTCCGGCTGATCGCCTCAATATTAATGGTGCTTTAAACGAAATTCGCAGTGTAAGCAGAGAATTGGTTGCGGCAGGTATCAGAAATATTCAATTTGGGGAATCCGCCAGAAAAGGAGATACCTTGTCTCTTGGTATTGGCGAGTTACAACGTGCCGGTTTGGTAGCATTTTTGAAAAGAGTTGGAATAGATGTTTCGGAAGAGGAGGCTGTTTCCGGTATGGGGGATGAGCTTAGAGCTTCCTTGAAACGCAGAGAAGCCAGGAAGCAAGCGCGTGAGAACGAACGTTTAGCAAGACAGAGAGAACACGTTGCCCGTTATACCGTAAGAAAAGAATTGGGAAAGCCGTACGATATTGAATTTATAAATGGTGAAAAAACAAAATTTACCGTGGTTGATAAGACGGGGGGTCGTACACTTTATGTGGGGATGATAAGCGAAAAGCCAACCTTCACCGGTTTTGATGTGAAAATTTGTAAGGCAAAATCAATCGTAGATACTGACGAAGGAATTGTTTATAAAGGGTTGGATAAAGTTGTATTTGAGGGGAAAGTTCGGGATATATTGGGTGGCGTTAATTCGAGAAGCGAGGAAGAGGAGGATTAATACGCGCTCCATGGCTTAATATTTAAATCTTCTATTTTGTAGCGTTCAAAAGCTTCAACCAGCGCGCGGGCGATTTGTATATTTGTTATTAACGGAATATTTGAATCAATTGCACGGCGTCTTATTAGGTAGCCGTCTGTGATTTCATCTTTAGCGTATGTTTTAGGAATATCTATTACGAGGTCCAATTTTTTCCCTATCAAATAATCGATCAGATTCGGTTTTTTGCCGGAGCGAGCTTTAAAAAGCGTTGTCGTTTTAACTCCGTTTTGGGCAAGAAAATCGGCGGTTCCTTCGGTCGCAAAAAGATTGAATCCCATCTCGCTTAATTTTTTAGCCGATGGCAGGAAGTCCGCTTTGTCTTCTATTTTTCCGATTGTAAGGCAGATATTTTTTTCAGGCAGAACAAACCCAACTGAAATCAGGGCTTTTAAAAGGGCTTCGTACATATCGTTTCCGAAACACGCAACTTCGCCGGTGGAAGCCATCTCCACGCCAAGAATCGGATCGGCGCCTTTGAGTCTTGAGAATGAGAATTGAGGGGTTTTTACGCCGACATATTCCATGTCCAGCGTGTGGAATTTTTGATTTTTATATTGGGCGATTTTTGGGTGATTCAGCATTGCGTATGTGGCAATTTCTATAAAATTATATCCGGTTACTTTTGAAGCGAACGGGAAACTGCGGCTTGCGCGCAAATTACATTCAATAACTTTTACCGCGTTATTTTTTGCGAGGAATTGCATATTAAAAGGTCCGGAGATAAAAAGCTCCTTCGCCGTTTTTTCTGCGATTGTTTTTATTCTTTTTATCGTTTCAAAGTAAAGTTTTTGCGGAGGCAGAACCATTGTTGCGTCGCCGGAATGTACGCCCGCATTTTCAATATGTTCGGAAATCGCGTAAATAATAATTTCTCCGCGATGGGCAACCGCGTCTATTTCTATTTCTTTTGCTCCTTGTTCAAATTTGCTGACCACAACCGGAGTTTCCGGAGAAACATCGGATGCTTTTGCCAGATAAAATTCCAAATCTTCGTCATTATGCACGACGCTCATTGCTGCCCCGGATAAAACGTAGCTTGGCCGCACCAACAAAGGATAGCCGACTTCTTTTGCGAAAGTTTTAATTTTTTGAATGGAGGTTAGTTCGCGCCATACTGGTTGATCTATTTCAAGTCTATCCAAAAGCGCTGAAAATTTGTGCCGGTCTTCGGCGCGATCAATATTTTCCGGAGATGTTCCGAGAATTTTTACGCCCGCCTCGTGCAATTTTAATGCTAAATTATTTGGAACTTGTCCGCCGGTTGAAATTATAACTCCAATTGGTTGTTCTCTCTCATAAATATCCAATACGCGTTCAAGCGAAAGTTCGTCAAAATAAAGTTTGTCACACATATCATAATCGGTTGAAACCGTTTCAGGATTATAATTAACCATTATCGTTTCGTATCCTTCGCGCTGTAAAGTTTGTACGCAAGTAACGCCGCACCAATCAAATTCAACGGATGTTCCGATTGCGTATGCGCCGCTCCCGAGCACCATTATTTTTCTAGTTCGTTTATCAACTTTTACGTCGTGTTTTTCTCCGTGGTATGTAACGTAAAGATAATTCGTTTCAGCCGGATATTCGGCCGCCATCGTGTCGATTTGCTTTATGGAAGGCAGTATTTTTAGTTTTTTGCGCAATGCCCTGATTTCCATTTCTGATTTTCCGGAAATATTTCCGATTTGTTTATCCGAAAAACCGGCCATTTTCGCCTGTCTTAAATCATCGCTTGTACATCGTTTATGCGTTAGATTTTTTTCAATTTTAATTATATTTTTCATCTTATCCAAAAACCATCTATCAATGCCGGTCAGTCGTTCAATTTTGTCAGTTGACCATCCCCTTTTTAAAGCTTCAGCAATCGCCAGAATTCTTTTCGGCGTCGGAATGGTAATGTCTTTTTCCAGATTTTCAAAAGTAAATTTGATTTTTTTGTTTGCCGTAAAACCCAAGAGACCGATTTGCAACATTCGAAGACCCTTTTGAAGAACTTCTTCAAAACTGCGACCGAGAGCCATAATTTCGCCGACCGATTTCATTTCCGTTGAAATTTCATGAGAAACTTTTTTAAATTTATCCAAATCCCAGCGTGGAATTTTCAGAGCAACGTAATCAAGTGCGGGCTCAAAGCATGCTGTTGTTTTTTTCGTAACCGAGTTTTTTAATTCAGGAAGGCTGTAACCGAGTACGAGTTTTGCGGCAACATGAGCGAGAGGATAGCCGGTCGCCTTTGAAGCGAGGGCAGAGGAGCGTGAGAGACGCGCATTAACTTCGATCACACGATACTCTTCCGATTTCGGATCAAGCGCAAATTGTATATTACATTCTCCAATAATTCCGAGATGGCGGATGACTTTTTGTGAAATTTCACGCAAAAAATGATATTCATGGTTTGTTAAAGTTTGAGACGGCGCGATAACTATGCTTTCGCCCGTATGTATTCCCAGAGGATCCACGTTTTCCATGTTGCAAACCGTTACGCAGTTGTCATACATGTCGCGCACGACTTCATATTCAATTTCTTTCCAGCCCTTTAAATTTTCTTCAATTAAAACTTGCGGAGAAAAAGCGAATGCGGTGTCTAAAAGATCGTTGAGTTCAGTTTCGTTATATGCCGAGCCGGAGCCTTTCCCGCCGAGAGTGAAAGCCGCGCGTAAAATTATCGGATAGCCGATTTTTTTGGCTGCAGTTCGCGCGGATTCTTTTGTTATACAAGAAATACTGCGGGGCATTTTTATATTTATTTTATTTAATTCCTGTTTAAAAAGTTCGCGGTCTTCAGTGGCTTCAATTGTTTTTATAGGCGTTCCCAAAACGTCGACGGAATATTTTTTAAAAACGCCTTTTTTATCCAGTTCCATGCCGCAATTCAGAGCTGTTTGTCCGCCGAAACTTAATAAAATTCCATCCGGACGTTCGCGTTCTATTATTTTTTCAACAAAGTAAGGGTTTACGGGCAAAAAATAAACCTCGCTTGCGAGGTCTTTGGAAGTTTGAATGGTCGCGATATTGGGATTAGCAAGAATGGTTTTGATTCCCTCTTCACGAAGGGCTTTTATGGCTTGGGAACCCGAGTAATCAAACTCTCCTGCTTCTCCTATCTTTAGCGCTCCCGAGCCTAGCACAAGCACTTTTTTGTGTCTGTGGAGCTTCATTTTCCGCCAGTATAGCGTGTAACTTCCAAAAATCAAAGGGGAATTAATCATGTATTTTCGGTCTATACTGCAACGCTTCAGCTATATGTGCAGTTTTTATATCATGCGAATTTTCCAGATCCGCGATGGTGCGGGCAACTTTTAAAATACGATAATAAGAACGGCCGGAATAATTAAATTTTATAAATGCTTGTTTAAGAAGATTTGCGGCAGAGGGTTCCAAATTGCAATATTTGCGTACGAAAGTAGAAGACATTTTTCCGTTCGTTTGTGTTTTCCCCAGTCTTTCGTATTGAATTTGCCGCGCAATCAATACTCTTTTTCTTATATTTTCAGAAGTTTCACCGCCTTTGAGATTTATTATTTTATCAAAAGGCAGACGCGGTACACAGCACGCGAGATCAATTCTATCCAACAAAGGACCGGAAAGTTTTTTTCTGTATTTATCGCGATCGCTCGGCGTGCATATGCACGCTTTAACCGGATCTCCGAAATATCCGCAGACACACGGATTTGTCGCCGCAACCAAAATAAATTGAGCCGGAAAAGTTACGGATCCGCGAGCGCGCGAAATAAAAACTTCATCGCTTTCCATGGGCTGGCGCAAACAATCCAAACTTTGTCTTGGAAATTCCAAAAGTTCATCCAAAAATAAAACGCCTTTGTGGGCAAGCGAAATTTCGCCCGGGCGCGGAATTACCCCTCCTCCGACCAGAGATATTGTTGAAGACGTATGATGTACCGCCCTAAAAGGCGGAGTATGAATTAAGGCTTGGTCAGCGGATAATTTGCCGGCTATGGAATAAATTTTAGTAACTTCAACGGCTTCGTCAAAAACAAGAGGAGGAAGAATGCTCTGCATGCTTTTGGCGAGTAGAGTTTTTCCGGATCCCGGCGGCCCGTAAAATAAAATATTGTGTCCGCCCGCCGCCGCAATCGCGAGTGCTCGTTTTGCATATTCATGACCGGAAATATCTTCAAGATGCCAAAGCCCGTTTATTTCATTTGAATCGCAAGCTCCGCTGGATACAAAAGGTTGAAGTCTATTTTCTCCGCGTAAATGTTCAATAAGGGTCATCAGGTCTTCCGCGGAAATAATATTAATGCCGGAAACTATGCCTGCTTCTTCGGCATTATCTTGCGGAACAATTACTGTTTTAAAACCTTGTTTTTGGGCATGCGCGACTATCGGCAAAACGCCTGTAACGCGTCGTAAATTTCCATTCAGCGCAAGTTCTCCGAGGGCGATAGTTTCATTTAAACAATTTGGCGGGATCTGTTTTGATTGTTGCAGGAGCCCTAATGCAATAGGCAAATCAAACATCGGACCGTGTTTTGGGATATCTGCCGGAGCTAAATTTATTGTTTTTTTTCTGCGCGGATATTCGGCGCCGCTGTTTTTTATAGCGCTTCGTATGCGCTCTTTTGATTCTTGCACCGCCGCATCTCCCAGTCCCACAATCGTCATGGATGACGGACCGTTTAAAATGTCTGTTTCAACCTCTACGGTCTTGCATTCAAATCCGAAAACCGACGCCGAAAAAACCTTTGATGACATAAGCCCTTATTTTTAGCACATCAAGATGAAATTTTTCTAAACTTTTTATGACAAAAACATTAAAAATAACCCTTGACGAATATTGGTGGTTATTTTCCGACGTAGGCTTGAAATTCCAGCGTTATTTCAACAAGCGCTCCATCCATATCCAGATATAATTTTTTGCCGTTAGGATCAGCGGTTAGGCGATGAAGGCTTTTTCCTTCTGCGGTCGGAATTTCAATAAGCATTTTGGATTTGCCGGTTTGCACATTAAATTCCGTAACAAACCACGATGATATTTTTTTAATAATTGAAGACGTGTCTTTTGCAGCTTGTTCAAGGGCTTCCGAGATGGAGGGTCCGAGATTTGCCATTTCAGAATCCCGTTTCTCCCCCGATATAAAAATTAAAACATCTTTTTTTATTTCTATTACATTTTCCGAACTGTCAGCCAAAAGATTTATTTTTTTCGAATCCTCGGGATTAAACGCAAACACTTTTTTTGCCACACCATCCCCTTCTTCAAAAATCATATAATCTCCCGCCCATTTGGGATTATGTGCGCTTGCCGATATCTCCAGTCTTTTTCGCGATCGCTTTTCCGTATCAACAATATAATAAAAATATTTTTCATCGGAATTTTCAGAAAGCAGGATTTTTTTTCCGTCCGGCGATCCAAATAGCGTTGGATTTTTCAAAGGTCTCTCAAAAGAAGCCAATAATTTATTTTCTTTTCCATCGCGTAATTTTAAAAGATGTTTTTGTTCAGATTCTTCCAAATATATGATTTTGTCGCCGAGCCAATCCGCTGCCGTTTCCGGCTTTAAATCAATCGTATCTACAGCACGGTCAGCGACATAATAAATGTAAAGTTCTTTGCCGAGAGTAATAAGAGCCAAGTCTCCAGACTGCGAAAACTTAGTCTGCTTTACGTCTTTCGGAAAATTCTCGAATTTTTTCCGTTCCAAAAATGGCGGACGAAGCGGCGCGTCGGAAACAGGCAAGACTATTTCGCCAAGTTCTTTATAAGTCGGAATAAATTTAAAATCCGCTGTAATTTTTTCTTCTCCCCAAAGTTTAATCTTTATATTTTTCAAATCATCGTAAAAACCTTTTTTGGAAAGAACGACATTGTATGAACGCGGGGCTAATCTAAGGGAACACGGTGGAGAAGTGCAGGATATTTCCGTGGTTCCGATTTTTATATTGAAAGGTTTAGCGCCGTCAACACTAACAGTCCCTTTATTTACAAAAAACACCCACGTAACCACGCCGACAGCTAAAATAAGCGTAAAAACAAAAAATACAATCGCCTGCTTGCGTGACGGTTTGTGCGGAAGTTGCGAAGGCGAGGTTGGTTCCATATTTGGATTATACTTCTATATCCTCAAAATGATTAATGTTTTTTTGTGCGCCGGTTTCGGGATCAAGTTCAATTTCAATAATATCCAAACGGAAATCCGGATCGGGAGTCTTAATTTTTGTATATAAATATTTTTCAGCCGCATATAAAATGCGTTTTTTCTTTTGTCTATCCACGCTTTCGTTTCCTTCCCCAAAACTGTCGGACGTTCGCGCTTTAACTTCCACAAAAATAAAAACCCCGTTTTTTCTCGCAACAATATCAATTTCTCCGCCACGGACTGTAAAATTTTTATCCAGAATTTCATAGCCTTTGTCTATCAAATATTTTATAGCTAAATTTTCGCCGACATAGCCCATACTTTTCGGCATATCCTTAAATTTTGCTTGCATAAGCCGATTTTAGCATACCCGGCATACCCGTAGAATGCTTATTTGTAATCAGTATGGTCAAAGCCCTGCCAAAAATTAATCTTGAATAGAAAATGTGACGTCGGGGACTTTTGTTTTTCCACTTAAGCGATCTCTAATGGCTCGACGACTAGGTAAGGTTTTTTCTAAGAATGCAGGATTGTGAAAATCACTCATACCAGTCTTAAATATCCTCCATTCTTTTCCCATGGCTCGCACAATTTTAAGTGTTAATGCCCATCTATATGCGAAGATATTTATAATGGGACCTAATTTATTCATTAAAAACGTCCCGTTCACAGCAATAATAAAATCTCTGGAATATACATCTGCCGCACTTATATCTAAAAGTTTTATGTCTTCATCTATTAGGGCTAGATTGTTTGGCAACGGGTCAATAAATAAAATCCCAAGTTGTAATAATTTTTTTCGAAACTCTATTACATTTTCTAATATTCTGTTTATACCTTCAACATCATCTTGTTTACAGGATTCTCGTAATTTTTGACTTATTACGTCACATTGAGCAATTTGCTGTTGGACTATAGGATTATGGACCAGTCTTCGTGTTCTCATTTCGGCTGGCATACCAGAACGACCAACATCGAGTTCTAATGTTTTTGCTAGTTCAAACGGAACAGCGAGACCACCAGCTACATCTTTTATATGTTTATGTCTTTCTAGGGTTCGTGCAATTGCGCCAGTTGTCCCCCTGGGTTCTTTTATCGCTAATCCGTTATCTAAACATCCTACAAAATAAAGCCTGTTTTCTCTTCCTCCTCCCTTGGGTCGGGCTATGCGATTATCTATAAATTCCTGTAATTGTTCTTGTCGTGTCATTGTATATGCTTGGGTTTAAGGAGTGATAGTATCTAATTTTAAGTCTAAAATCAATTGTCGTCACAATGATCGGTGCGCGCGCGCAAACATCTTAAAAGATTGCGCGACGATGATGCTTTATCGTAATATCGGGGCATGGAATTCCCCTTTTTAAAACAAACATCAATGTGGCGGGCGCTTTCTTCTCTTGGCCGTGATATTTATTTGCCGCAGGGAATTTTTTATTGGAGCGGTCGGGCAAAAGCGGAGGCTGAAATTAACGGCACTACCGGCATTGCGCAAGATGATGACGGGACAATTTCGCATTTGGCGATTGCGGAAGAATTTGCGGGACGAAAAATAATGGAACGCGTTGCTAAAGCGAATGTGTTCGGTTACGCGCCGATAGAAGGAGTTATGGCTTTGCGACAAAAATGGCTGGCAAAACTTTCTCGCGAGCATCCAGCGCTTGCGCCGTTTGCGAGTATGCCCATTGTAACTAACGGCATTACTCATTCAATTGCTTTGGCAGGTCGTTTATTTTTAGATAAAGGACAGATTGTGGTTACCGCTGATAAATCTTGGGAGAATTATGAGCATATTTTTACGCGCGTACAGGAGGCAAAGATTGAAACTTTTCCGCTTTTTACCGGCGATTCTAAATTTAATATAGAGGCGCTTATTTCCAAATGCCGCGAGGTTGCTACTAAACAAAATAAAGTTATTTTACTGCTGAATTTTCCGCATAATCAAACGGGGTTTATGCCGACTTCCGAAGAATTTAAGGCTTTGGGCGCGCAGATTCAAAATTTATGCAAAGAAATGCCGGAGGTATCCTTTGTGGTTTTATTGGATGATGCGTATGAAGGTTATATTTATGATGGCAAAGCTCAAAGGGTTTCCCCTGCATCCGATATTTTTGCCAATTTGCCGAATTTAACGGTTGTAAAAATGGATGGGATTTCAAAGGTTTTGCTTGCTTACGGTTATAGAGTCGGATTTTTAACTTTTTATGTAAATTCTTTGGATGGTCAGCCGTTTTCTGAAGATGATTTAAAAGGAGTGCGGGGCGAAATTAGCAATAAAGTTGGCGCTTTTATTCGCGGTGAAATTTCACAAGTGAATCATCATGGTCAGATTTTGGCGGATGCTTTACTGGATAATTATTCGGAGGTTGAGGTTGAGAGGGCGAAAATAATTCGTCGTTTACAGGAACGCTGGGAAATTTTCATGAAATCTTTTAATGAAAATTATAAAAAATATGGGCGCGACCGCATTTTTATGGATCCGTGCAACGGCGGATTTTTCTGTTACATTAATTTAGCCGCCGGAATTGATCCGAAGAATATCGCCGAAAGGCTGATTAAGGAAAAGAAAGTTGGAGTTGTGCCTTCCGGACAAGGGATGAGGGTGGCTTTTTGCGGAGTGCCTAAGGAGAAAATTCCGAAGATGGTAGATGCGATTTTTGAGACAGTATGTTAGTATGCTTTTCCTATGGGAAAAGAATTATTTTGTTCGGTTGGACTGCATGGAGAAAATACGGACGTTGGGGAATCTATGCTGTTTTATAAGCCAGTGGTGGTTGATGGGACGTTTGTATTGCCTTGGGGAAAATTTATAGAGAATAACACTCGCGGCAGTGCGGAAAATCTTTTAGTAATACAGCATGGTTTGCCGGGTAGCCAGTGGCGTAAGACTATGGAACAGAAAGCACGTCAGCTTGTTCAACAAAGGAAGGATGTTGCCGCGCTTTTTTTAATTCCGAGCGGGATAGGAATGGATAGCGAGTATGATTTAGGCATTACACAAACAGATAAATCGGATTGTATGGAGTTTGCGCCGGGCTTTTTTACAATTCCATTTTCTTTGAGGCAATATGTCAGGCAAATGTGTGCCGCTGTTATTTCATTGGAGCAGGATGGTTTTAGAGGACAGATTCATGCCGTTGGTCATTCGTCGGGCGCTTCCGCTTTACTATATGCTGTTCGTAAATGGCATGAACTGGGGATTTGTTTGCCTGCATCTTTAAATTTTTTGGCTCCGTTTGTAAAAACGGCTGTAGATATTGATGATCCGGAAATCGCTTTAAGTATTGTTAATACGCAGTGTGCCGTTCAGGATGCTGTCAGCGCAGATTCGCAGAAACAATCTTTGCGCGAACTTTTTGAAGAAGTTCGGAAATTTTATAAGGTTTTGCCATGCGAAAATTTAATGACATCCCATGGTGAATTGTTTGATCGGCGTTTTTTTGAAACAATCGGAGATCTTTCATCAATTATTGAAGACCAGGAGTGCGATGTGCGGATTATTAGGGGCGGTAAAGATCCTTTTATTGATAAATGCCATGCTGACTTGATTGCTGACAGGGTTGGGAAAACAAGAGAGGATATCGAACGGGTACTTGCCGGCGATGGACACGATTTAGCATCATTGGACTTGCAAGATTTGGTGGCAGAATCTTAATTCTTGAGTTTTGCACAGCTTTCCTACATATCCCATACTCTATTTCCCATACTTCAAGTCGGTTCATTTGCAGTTAATGAACTTTTAATGAAAAATTCATTACACGCATATGAAACCTCTGCAAAAAATTAGGCTCTGCCATATTTATCACGCGGGTCGCTCGCCTGCCATCGCAATAGTCCCATCATTGCGCTCCATGCTCGCTAATCTCGCGCAGGTTGTTCAACAGCTACTCAAACAAACAGCAACCTGCGCTCGGTTCCCCGCTTAGACAAATATGGCAGAGCCTTTTGCAGAGGTTTTATATCTTAATTTCTTTTTTATGAACAAAGGAGACATGCAAGCGCTTTCCAAAATTCCTCCGCAGAGCCAGGAAGCCGAACGCGCTACTTTGGGCTCAATTATTTTGGGCAAAGAAGCCCTACTGAAGGTTGCCGATTTTTTAAAGGCAGATGATTTTTATTATGAACAGCATTCAATTATTTATCAGGCGATGTTGGATCTTTTTGCCAAACATATGCCGATTGATGTAAAAATACTGGCAACTTTCCTTGAAGATCATGGAAAATTGGATCAAATCGGTGGCGCTTCTTACATTGTGGAATTAACCCTTGAAGTTCCGACAGCAACCCATATTTTGCAGTACGCGCTTATCGTTAAACATAAATCCACATTAAGAAAATTGCTTGCCGCGGGAGATAAAATAATGGGTTTGGGATATGACGAGGTAACTGAAATAGATCGTTTGTTGGAAGAAGCCGAAAAGACTCTTTTTACGGTTTCTCAAACATTTATAAAAGATCGTTTTATACATGTGAAGGACGTACTCGCCCAGACTTATGAAAAAATTTCCGCCATCCACGATCCGGAAGAAAGGGATCGCTATATCGGCTTGCCTACCGGTTTTCGTTCCGTGGACGGTGTGCTTTCGGGGCTTCAGCAGGGAGATTTTGTTGTAATTGCCGCGCGTCCGGCAATGGGGAAAACCGCATTCGCCGTAAATATTGCGCAAAATATCGCCCGCCGCGGGAAATCGGTCGGAATAATTTCTTTGGAAATGTCCAAAGAGCAATTGGTTGAGCGCATGTTTTGCGCCATGCTCGGCGTTGATTCTTGGAAAATGCGGACGGGGAAATTGTCAGACGAGGATTTTGGGAAAATTGGAGCTGTCATGGATGATTTAAGCCAAACAAAAATTTTTATAGATGATTCTTCCATTAGCGGAATCGTTGAACTTCGCACAAAAGCTCGCCGTCTCCGCGCAGAACATGGTTTGGATCTTTTGATTGTTGATTATTTGCAAATGATGAGCGTGGATAGCAAAGGTTCATATCAAATGAATCGCGTGCAGGAAATTTCGGAAATCACGCGCGCTCTTAAAAATCTCGCCCGCGAATTGCATATTCCCGTTATTGCGCTTTCACAGCTTTCGCGTGCGGTGGAAGGCAGACCGAGCAAGATTCCGCAACTGTCTGATCTCCGCGAAAGCGGCTCCATTGAACAGGATGCGGATATAGTTCTTATGATGTACCGTGAAGATTATTACGAAGAAGACACCGACAAAAAAGGCATCACCGATATTTTTATAAGAAAACACAGAAACGGACCGACAGGTCATGTTGAGTTGATGTTTGAGCGTGAAAAAATGAGATTTTTGGATATTGAAAGACAACGGACGGCGGTGTAAAATAATGTCCTTTAACAATTTTTATATGAAATTAAAAGAAATTATTGTTTTATCAGCAGTCGGTTGCAGTGCAGTTTGTACGCCGCCTAATCCTGAAGATGCCAAAAATGAGGCGCATCCTGTTTGTGCCGTTGCTGACGTTCACAGCGACACAATAACTGAAGGAATGGTAGAGGGCATTCGTAAACGTTGCTCTGATGTTCGTTTAGAAGCGACATCGAAATATTTACGTACTCATCCAAATGGGGTGATCGGAAGCGGACTTGATAGAGCTGGCGAGCAAGGCATAAAAGACGAAGAAAAATGTCTGGTTATGCACGGCTTGGCTGACGATCAAGAAGTAAACCCCGTTTGGGATGGCGGCTTTTCGATGTAATAAAGTCCGTATCATATTGACCCTAACCCCTAACACCTATAACCTATAATCCAGGTATGTTTTGGGCGGATGAAATTGTAGAAAAAGTTGAAAAAACTTTTCCGGACAGGAAAAGTTTTATTGTGCGCGATGAAAAAACTCCATCGGGCAGAGTGCATATCGGTTCTCTTCGCGGCGTTGTAATTCACGGAGTCGTGGCACAAGCCCTTAAAGAAAAAGGCCACAGCGTTAAATATTTTTATGAAATAAATGATGCGGATCCGATGGACGGACTTCCGGTTTATTTGCCTAAAGAAAAATTTTTGCCGCACATGGGGAAGCCATTGAAAGATGTGCCGTCGCCGGAATCTCCGGATGAATCCCCCACTCCTACAAAAAATTATGCTCAATATTTCGGCGATGAATTTGTCTCTGTAATCCGCCGGCTCGGACTTGAGCCCGAAATTTATTTAAACAGCAAACTTTATGCGCAAGGTCAGTATGACAATTTAATTGATATTGTTTTGGAGCATCCCGAAGAAATTCGCGCGATTTACAAAGAAGTTTCCGGATCCGAAAAACGCGAAGAATGGAATCCCGTGCAAATTGTTTGCGAAAAATGCGGAAGAGTCGGGACAACAACAGTTATCGGATCCAAAGGCGAACGCGGTAAAAAAATAGTGCAATATATATGTGAACCTGACAAAGTAAAATGGGCGGTCGGATGCGGATATAAAGGGGAAACCTCGCCGTATAAAGGTCGCGGAAAACTTCCATGGAAAGTTGAATGGGCGGCAAAGTGGCAGATTTTTCCGGTTGATATTGAAGGCGCAGGCAAAGATCATTCCGTAGTCGGCGGTTCGCGCGAAGTTGCGGAGAGAATTGCGCGCGATGTTTTTAAAGGAGCCGTACCCGTGAATATTCCGTACGAATTTTTTACAATCGGCGGAGCAAAAATGAGTTCGTCTAAAGCGCGCGGGGCTTCCGCAAAAGAAGTCGCCGACAGCATGCCGGAAGTTTTATTGCGTTTTTTAATGGTTAGAAATCGCCCCGAACGCCATATTGATTTTGATCCTGCCGGAGGAACAATGCCGCGCTTATTTGATTTTTTTGATGAATCGGCGGAAATAACATTCGGTAAAAAAGAGTCGGACGTAAAAGAGGATATTAAAAAAGCGTTTCATTTTTCGCAGTTAAAACCCGATCAAGAAAAAGATTTATTCCGCCCGCGTTTTTCTCGCGTTGCATTTTTAACGCAGATGCCGCAGTTGAATTTTTTGGATGAAATTGAAAAATTAAAAGGTTCCAAATTGACGAAAGAAGAAAAGGCGGAAGCGGGAATGCGCGTTAAATATGCCCAAAAATGGCTGGAAGATTATGCGGGCGAAAATGATAAATTTACTGTTCAGGAGAAGTTGCCGGAATTGGCCAAAACTCTTTCAGCCGGCCAGAAAAAATTTCTCGCCGACATCGCCGCGCTTTTAAAAGAAAAAGACTGGAAAGGCGAAGAGCTTCATGCCGCGATCCACGAACTTAAGAAAAAATCCGCGCTTGAATCCAAAGATGCATTTCAGGCAATTTATATTGCATTGCTCGGGAAAAATTCCGGCCCGCAAGCCGGTTGGTTTTTGGAAGCTTTACCAAAAGAGTTTGTGATAAAAAGATTCCTAGAAACTTCTATTTAGCTTCTAAATCTATATATTTTAAAGTGACACCTACGACCGTTGCGACCGGCAAAACTTTGCCAAGTGAAGACACAGGTCTTATGCCTGTTCGTGTGGCAATAACACCTTTTAATAAGCCTTTTAGTAGGACTTTAGTTTTTGCCGGATAATTTAATTTATCCAATATTTCAAAAAGTTTAGATGCGCCGCCAAATAAAAATACCATGCCAGTCAACACCGATATAACAGGAGCTAGTTTGTCGGCAGTAGGAAGATTCTCGTATGTGAATTTTAAAGTTTGCCATGACGAACACCAATCTTTTACATCCATATCGGCCATGATATTTATGCTGGCAGATAAATCTTGATATGTTTTAGCATGGAATAAATTAATAAAAGATACCACTGCCCCTTCAATCCCGTTTGCAGGCGCCAGCATTATTTTTTGCAGTCCAACCAACTCATTTTGATCAAACGCTTGTTTGCTGACCCATTTTGCTAATTTATCTACATGAGTGTCGGGAAAAATTTCCTTCCATGCGTCTTGCGCGAATTGTCGTAATTGTTGTTTTTCCGCAGGGGTAAGCATATTTTCATCAAAAGGGATTTCTCCTCTTAATGCTTGCGCGAGTAGTTGTTGATCTTTTTCGGCATGTTCTTTTTTTGTCGCTAAAAAAATCTTATTTATAATTGATGCCGATCTATTATAAACATCAATATAACGAAGAATCTCTTGGTCGGTTAGGTTGCTTTGGTTATAACTTAAACCGTCCAAACATGTATTTAGGGCTAAACGCGCTTTTGTTAATTCAGGGTGTTTTAAAACTAGACCATCTAATATTTCCGGATAATTTTCATTTAATGCGTCAAAAGCTTTATTGAGACGCGTAATATCTTCTCGTATTTCCGGCAATTTTTCAGCGATGTGTTTTCTAACTTCAGGGCTAACTACCGGAAGTTGTTTAGCTTCGGGTGGTTTTGAAACTGATTCTGTTTCTTTTTTAAATTCTTCAAAAATTCCCATAGATATTTTGGGTTATTCCGGCTCCTCGTAATCTGCGTACTCTTCCGCTCCGGCAGGCGCAGTCGTCGCAGTAGTCGCGGCCCCCACTTGTCCGGCAACCTGTCCCGCAATATCGGCCAGAATAGGCTGACCGTAAAAAAGTTTAAGCCGTTCTTGACGTTGCGCAGTCATGCCATACTCATTCACCAAACCCGCTTCGCGATTATACGGCGCAAAAATTTGCGCTTCATCAAACGCCTCCTGGATTTGCAAAGATAATTCGGAACGAATTTTTAAAGGATTGCATGATCTTTGTACCCAAAATCTCACAAGAACACCAAGCCCTATTTGTTTAAATTCACGAAAAACAATTGAATATTTCGGCGCTTTTAAAACCGTCGGATGATTCTGCAAAATTCTGTCAAAAATTTGGAGTGCGCGCCCGACATTGCTTCCATATCCGAGTATTACTTCAATCTCAAGCCGTCTTTGTTCCGTTTTTGAATAATTAACTATCGGTTGCGTTAAAAGATCGCTGTTGTGTATCGTGATTTCTCTGCGATCAAAAGTGCGAATAGTTACCGACTGGAATTCTATTTTTTCAATTTTGCCGGTAAAACTGCGGACTTTTACTATATCTCCGATACTAAAAGGCGATTTAAAAAGAATTAAAAGCCCCGCGATGTAGTTTTTTATAACATCCCGCAACCCAAAACTCAACCCAAGCATCACCGCTCCAAGAATAAGCGTTAAATCAAGTCCGATTATCTTCAGTGCAAGAGTGAAGGCAATTACGATAATAAATCCGTTCGTTATTTTCTCCATCAAATTAATGGCGGTTTTTTGCTGTTCATGTTCCATTTCAATTTTTTCAAAATATCTTTTTAAGAATTTCACAAGCACAATGCCGGCGACTATAATTACGATTCCTTCCAGTACTGCAATAAATTTTAAGAAAATATTTACAGCTAATTCTTGTAAATCAACTACAGCTTCTTCTCCTGCCGCCGTAGCCGCTTTTGTGCCGAATAATTTTGTAGCTAAAAGTACACTATTCATTTTGTTTTTGTTGAGGATATTGTTTTCCCCATCTTTTAAATGTTCTAGGCGCAGTTTTGACGAAATATACTTCAAAAGGTTCAATGCGCCAAAATATTCCATCAATGACAGATTTGCTAATTTTTTCTCCCATTGGAAGATTTGTTTTCATAGTATTGCAAACATAATTCGTCCAGTTTCTATAGGTTTCAATTGGCCAATTAGAGTTGAAACCTTTTTTAAGAAATTCTTCAAGTTCATCGTACATATATTGGAATACTGGATTTGTTAAAGTTTCATTGCGATTCTCATCATTTCCCTCAAAATCGTAATTAGTGCTTGACGATATGTATCTTTTAAAATTTTCCAGAGCTTCAAGACGGAAGATTTCGGGTGATGGGAGACGTTTTAGTCTTTCTTGACGCTGTTTTTCCCATGCTTTAAATAATAAAGGTTCGGTTTTAGCAAAATATTCTTCAAAAGTGCCGATATGCTGTGCTGTACGTTGTACCATTTGATCAATAACAGATTTATCTACTGATCCTTTTTTTTCGTCTTCTTTTATAATCTCATCCGCTAAAGCAGCATAATAAGCATCCACCCAATTTCCATAAATTTCAGTTGGCCAGTCCGTGTCTGCATCGCGCATTGGATATAAATCATTTACGGGGATATAAGAGCCAAGTTTAGATTTCATCTGTAAACGTAAGTATTTTGATGTAATTCCTTGCGTTCTTTCCCTGAAATTTCTTTCAGAGCGAAGAATGCAGTTTTGCACAGCATAAGTATCATCACCTAAGCGCGGCAATACTGTATATATTTCTTCAGGGTGCTGTTTTTGCCACTCTTTAAGCAATAGAGGTTCATTTCTTTTGAAATATTCCCTAAAAGTGCCGGGCCATGCTCCTTCGGTTGCTATACGCATGAATACTTTGTCTACATCCAATTTGTCCATTTGGGTAAAGGGATACAATAAACGATCGGCTGGTTCATGCTCTTTAGTTTCCCCTACCACAGTATCGCATACATCATTCATCCAATTTTTATAGATTTCAATTGGCCAGTTAGAGTCGAAACCCGTTTTGAAAAATTCCCCAAGTCTATCGTACATATATCTAAATACTTCGTTCGTCACAGTTTGGGTCTGATTATTATCAGAGCCCTCAAAATCGCGACGGCTTTTTAATATTTTATTTTTGAAACTTTCCAGGGCTTCAAGACGATATCTTTCAAACGCAGGGATGTCGTCTTGAAGAAGTTTCAGTTCTTTGCGCATTTTCCCCCCAACTTCCGTTCCAACATTAGCTGAACCAGTCTTTTCAAATTGATATACGGGTCTTGAAATACCCCACGGATTTCCTTTGTTTGGCTCTTTGTATAAATTCATAATTAAATTTATTTAAAACAAATCCCATTATTCTACCATATTTTTAGCATCTTTATCCATAGGTAGTCCTTGCCATATTCGGTATTTGTATTCCGGTATTGGTTTATTTATTATTTAAATTTTGTCCCGCTTGGCGGGAGGATTTTTTTTAGCTACATTTTGCTTGTGGATAAGATTGCAGTTGTTGATTTTGGAAGCCAGTACGCGCATTTGATCGCTAATCGCTTGCGCCGTCTAGGCGTTTATTCGGAAATTGTTTTGCCGGAAACGTCATCTGAAAAATTAGCAAAATATAAGGGACTGATTTTATCCGGCGGACCAAATTCCGTTTATGAAAAAGGCGCGCCTACAATTTCTCCGCGGATTTTTTCTTTGGGAATTCCAATTCTCGGCATGTGCTATGGTCATCAATTAATAACTCATATATTGGGAGGTAAAGTTGAGCCCGGTAAAACAAAAGAATATGGATTGGCAAAACTTTCCGTGTTAAAAAAGATCGGAATTTTTGAAGGAATCCGCGAAAATTCCCAAGTTTGGATGTCTCACGGAGATGCGGTTTCCGCTTTACCAAAGGGTTTTATTGCTCTTGGGAAAACGGAAGATTGTAAATTTGCGGCAATTGCGGATATATCTAGGAAAATTTTTGCAGTACAGTTCCATATGGAAGTTACGCATACGAAGGAAGGAATGAAAATGCTGGAGAATTTTTTG